>CAMEPL010000005.1 GCA_945931665.1 uncultured Clostridium sp.
TAGATCCATCACATGTACTTATGGCTTTAGGTTTACCACATGAATTAGCTCATGGATCTTTAAGACTTGTAGTTGGTGACTTTACAACTGAAGAAGATGTAGACTATGTATTAGAAACATTACCACCAATAATAGCTAGACTTAGAGAATTATCTCCATTATATCAAACATATATAAAAGAACATCCAGAAGAAAAAAAATAAGTGATTAATGTATAGATATAATGGGTAAAAAATAAATATACAAAAGAAATAAATGACATTAAAATAAATACACAAAATAGGGTTTAAATTGAAATTAACTTATATTAACTCATAGATAAAAATAAAAAATTAGTAAAATTAGGAGGATTAAGATTATGCAATATAGTGATAAAGTAATGGACCATTTCTTACATCCAAGAAATGTTGGAGAAATAGAAGATGCAAGTGGTGTAGGTGAAGTAGGAAACGCAAAATGTGGGGATATAATGAAAATATTCTTAGACGTAGAAGATGATATAATAAAAGACGTTAAATTCCAAACATTTGGATGCGGTTCTGCAATAGCTAGTTCATCAATGGCTACAGAACTTATAAAAGGTAAAAGTATACATGAAGCTTTAGCTTTAACTAACAAAGCAGTAGCAGAAGCTTTAGATGGACTTCCACCAGTAAAAATGCACTGTTCAGTTTTAGCAGAACAAGCTATAAAAGCTGCACTTGTAGATTATGCTCAAAAAAATAACATAGATATACCAGAGTTAGAAGGATTTGAACCAGATCACGACCATGATCACGATGTAGAAGATGAAGACTAAAAATTATTAAATTAAATATAAAGAAAAAATCTTTGGGGAATTCTCAAAGATTTTTTTATGTTTAAAACTTTTAAACTAAAAGTTTATAAAATCAAAATTTTATTATTTAATCCTTTTAAAATTATTGCAAAATAGATATAATATAAAAACGAGGTGATAAACAAATATGAAAAAGAAAGTAATGATAGGTATGAGTGGTGGGGTAGACAGCTCTGTTGCAGCCTATTTATTAAAAGAACAAGGATATGATGTAATCGGCGTAACAATGAAGTTATGGCAAGATGATGAAGAGTACGATTTAATAGAAAATGACGGTGGATGTTGCTCTTTAGAAGCTGTAGAAGATGCTAGAAGTGTAGCACAAAAGCTAGGCATACCGTTTTATGTATTAAATTTCAAAGAAGTATTTAAAGAGAAAGTAATCGATTATTTTATAGATGAATATATAAATGGTAGAACGCCAAATCCATGTATAGCATGTAATAAACATATAAAATTTGATGATTTATATAGAAGAGCTAGACAAATAGGATGTGACTATGTAGCAACAGGTCATTATGCTAGAATAGAAAAAGACGAAGAAACAGGAAGATATCTTTTAACAAAATCTGTTACAGATAAAAAAGATCAAACTTATGCACTATATAATATGACTCAAGACCAACTAGAACATACTTTACTACCAATAGGTGATTTCGAAAAAGAAAAAGTAAGAGAAATGGCAAAAGAGCTTGGATTAGTAGTTCATAATAAACCAGATAGTCAAGAGATATGTTTCGTAAAAGATAATGACTATGCAAACTATGTAAAAAGACATTCAAATACAAGTATAAAAGAAGGTAATTTTGTAGATACTAAAGGTAATGTGTTAGGAAGACATAAAGGAATAGTAAACTACACTATAGGACAACGTAAAGGTCTAGGTATAGCATTTGGAAAGCCTATGTTTGTAATAGATATAAATGCTAAAAACAACACTGTTATATTAGGTGATAATGAAGATTTATTCCAACACAACTTAATAGCAAAAGACGTAAACTTTATATCAATTCCTGATATAAAAGAACCTATAAGAGTAAAGGCAAAAGTTAGATATGCAGCAAAACCAGCTGATGCTACAGTTTACAAAGTTGGAGAAGATAAAATAAAAATAGTATTCGATGAAGCTCAAAGAGCTATAACAAAAGGACAATCTGTTGTTATGTATGACGGCGATAAAGTTGTCGGCGGTGGAATTATAGAAAGTAGTTTCTAATTTTAGTATAATTTCATAAGGATTTCTGACAAAATTATTAAGAAAAAGTTAAAAGCAAATTATTTATTGACAAAATATGATTTATAATTTAAATTAGTATTAGTAATCAATAATATTAAAAATACAGCGAAGAGAAGTAGTAAAATATTTATATGGCTTTACAGAGAAAAGGAAATGGTGAGAACCTTTAAGTACAGGATATTTGAAGCAGTCTTGGAGTAGCAATTCGGAGTTTAGTATGAATTGCCGGTAGTTACGTTATAGCTAAGGTTTTCCGAAGAGACCACGTTTTTAGTGGTAATTAGGGTGGTACCGCGAATATACCTCGCCCCTATAAGTTGTTTATAGGCGCGAGGTTTTTTTATTGAAAATAATATATTTAAAATTTTAGGAGGTAATGCAATATGAAAAAAATGGGTTGCAATGAGATTAGAAAATCTTTTACAGATTTCTTTGAATCTAAAGGACATTATATAGGGAAGAGTTCTTCCTTAATACCAAAAAACGATAAGAGTTTATTATTAATAAACTCAGGAATGGCTCCACTTAAAAATTATTTCTCAGGAGTTGAAGTTCCACCAAAAAATAGAATGAGTACAGTTCAAAAATGTATAAGAACGGGTGATATAGAAAACGTAGGTAAAACTGCAAGACACGGTACATTCTTTGAAATGATGGGGAACTTCTCATTTGGAGATTATTTCAAAGAAGACGCTATAAAATGGGCTTGGGAATTTGTAACTAAACATTTAGAAATACCAGAAGAAAAAATATGGGCTACAGTTTATTTAAATGACGATGAAGCTCGTGATTTATGGTTAAAATATTCAAGTATACCAGAAGAAAGAATAGTTAGATTAGGAAAAGACGATAACTTCTGGGAAATAGGTTTAGGACCATGTGGACCTTGTTCAGAATTATACTATGACAGAGGTGAAGAATATGGATGTGACAATCCAGATTGTAAACCAGGATGTGACTGTGATAGATACTTAGAGTTCTGGAACTTAGTTTTCACTCAATTTGATAGACAAGAAGATGGAAGTTATCCAGAACTTGCTCATAAAAATATAGATACTGGTATGGGACTTGAAAGAATAGGTTGTATAATGCAAGATGTTGACAATATATTCGAAGTTGATACTATAAGAGCTATAATAGATGAGATAGAAAAAATATCAGGTGTGAAATACGGTTCAGATGCTAAAAGTGATGTATCAATAAGAATAATAACTGACCACATAAGAGCAACAAGCTTTATGATAGCTGACGGAATACTTCCTTCAAACGAAGGACGTGGATATGTTCTTAGAAGATTATTAAGAAGAGCTGCTAGACACGGTAAATTATTAGGAATAAAAGAAGATTACTTATATAACTTATTTGATGTAGTTAAACAAGTTAGTGGAGAAGCTTATCCAGAACTTATTGAAAAAGAAGGTTACATCAAAAAAGTAATAAAAATAGAAGAAGAGAAATTTAATGAAACTATAGATCAAGGTAGTGAAATATTAAACGGATATATAGAAGAGTTAAAAGCAAATAACGAAAGTATATTAGCTGGAGAAAAAGTATTCAAACTATACGATACTTATGGATTCCCAATGGATTTAACTCAAGAAATACTAGAAGAAGTTGGATTTGATTTAGATGAAGAAGGATTCAACGCAGAAATGGACAAACAAAGAGAAAGAGCTAGAAGTGCAAGAGGAAATATGGAAGGTGAAAGCTGGAAAGAAGACCCACTTTCTACATTAGATTCTTCAGTAGCATCTACTTTTGAAGGATACAAACACTTATCTACTACAGGAGTTGTAACTGCTATAGTTAAAGGTGACGAAATAGTAGATTCTATAACTGAAGGTGACGAAGCAGTAATAGTACTTGATAGAACTACTTTCTATGCAGAAGGTGGGGGTCAAGTAGGTGACTCTGGTATATTAGAAAATGAAAATGCAGTATTTGAGGTAATAACTACTAAAAAAGGTGCAAATAATACAATAAAACACATAGGTATTGTGAAAAAAGGTAGCATAAATACTAAAGATGAATTAAAATCATTAGTAAATAGAGAAATAAGAATGGCATCAGCTAGAAACCATTCAGCTACACATTTATTACACAAAGCTTTAAAAGAAACGTTAGGGGAACATGTTAACCAAGCTGGTTCATTAGTAACTCCAGACAGATTAAGATTCGATATAACTCACTTTGAGCCAATATCAAAAGAAGAGCTAGACATAATAGAAAGAAAAGTAAATGACGTTATTTTACAATCTCTTGATATAGAATGTGAAGTTATGGGCATAAATGAAGCTAAAGAAAAAGGGGCAATGGCTTTATTTGGTGAAAAATATGGAAATGAAGTAAGAGTTGTATCTATGGGAGATTATTCTATAGAACTTTGTGGAGGTACTCACTTAACAAACACTTCTCAAGTAGGATTATTTAAAATATTATCTGAAGGTGGAGTAGCAGCTGGAGTAAGAAGAATAGAAGCTATTACAGGAAGAAGCGTGTACGAATACTTAAATTCAAGAGATGAATTAATCGAAGAAGCTTGTTCTGCTTTAAAAACTAAAGAAGACAATTTAGTAAATAGAGCACATGCTATAGTAGAAGAAAATAAATCTCTAGCAAAAGAACTTCACGATGTAAAAGCAAAAATGAGTTTACAATCAGCTGATAAACTTATGGATTCAAAAGTTGAAATCAATGGGGTAAGCTTACTTACTGCAAAATTTGAAGATATGGATATGAATTCATTAAAAGAAATGGCAGATAATTTAAGAGATAAATTACAAAGTGGTGTAGTAGCTATCTCTAATGTCAGTGATTCTAAAGTAAACTTCGTAGTTACAGCAACTAAAGACGTTGTAGACAGAGGAATCCACAGTGGAAACATAGTAAAAGAAATCGCAAAAATTGCAGGCGGTAAAGGTGGCGGAAGACCTAACATGGCTCAAGCTGGAGCAACTGACGCTACAAAAATAGATGAAGCTCTAAGCTATGCTTGTGAGGTTATTAAAAGCCAAATAAAATAATAGTCTATAAATCACCAAAAGCTCTTATATATTTTGAGCTTTTGGGGATTTTAACTAATGGAGGGCTTTAAGTATGGATAGAAATTTAGATTACACAATGAAATTTGAAGGAATGTCAGAAGAAAAACTAAGTATAAAAGAAACTCTAGAATATGTTTATGAAGCATTAGAAGAAAAGAAACGATATGATCCTATAGACCAAATTATAGGGTATATACTTTCTGGAGATTCAAGTTATATAACAAGCAATAGAAATGCAAGAAGTATAATTAAAAAATACGAAAGAGATGAATTACTAAAAGAGCTATTAAAAAGCTATCTATCAAAAGAATAGAGTAGCTTGCCTTACATGGTAAAATAGAAAGAGGTAGACTTAATGAAGAAAAAATTAATATCACTTTTATTATCACTTATGGTAATTTTAAGTTTTTCTATGTCTAATATATATGCAGATTCAAATTCAAATGGGAAAATAATATATATTAGTGTAAATAGAACAAGCTTAGAACACTTACTTGAGATACCTATAATAAAAGAAAAAACATCAGATAGTGGTTATATTGCCCTTATGACTACACGAGGTGATGGATCAAATACAGATCAGAAATCTTTTGCAAGTATAGGTTCAGGTGTAAGAGCCAATGTTTTAGATCAAGATTATACAATATTTGAATCTTTAGACAAAGATGGACAGGCTCAATTTAAAGCTGTAACAGGTGTAAAACCATGGGCTATTAATAATCTAAGAATAAATAGAGATTTAAATCAAAATATTGATTATGGAGGTTACGGTGCAACATTGGGGGCATTGGGAACAACATTAAATGAAAATGGTTTAAAAGTTGCATTACTTGGAAATAGTGATATAATCAAAAATAGCGAGCTTAAAAAAATAAGAAATTTAGCTTTGACATGTATGGACAAATACGGAAGAGTTGAATCAGGGAATGTCGATGACATAAACAAAAATGATAATGCTATGCCATATGGTATTTCAACTGACTATGAAAAACTAAAAACAGAAACAAAGAAATATTATGAGAGTAATGATATTACTTTTGTTGAACTTGGAGATACATATAGATTAGATGAATTTAGAAAAAATCTAAATGAAAATACTTATGCATCTATGAAAAATAGAATATATCAAAGAGTTAATGATTACTTAAAAGAAGTTTTTGATATGGTTGGAGAAAATGACACTATATATATAGTAAGTGAATTCCAAAGCAATCTAGATAATTTAAATAAAAGAAGACTAGCTCCACTTATAAAATTTACAAAAGATGGATATGGTCTACTAGAGTCAGCTACAACTAGAAATAGCGGTATAGTGAGTAATATCGATATTGGTGTAGATATATTAAATGAATTTGGACTAAAAAATGAATTAATGATAGGTAAATCATTTAAAACTGTACAAGCTGAAAATGGAATTGAAAAACTTTTAAATGATTTTAAAAGAATTGTATCAATAAATAGTATAAGAGCATCAGTTGTAAATACTTATGTAGGAATAGTATCTGCATCATGGGTTATAGCAATGATAGCACTACTATTTAAAAATAAAATACCTAAAAAAGAAAAAGGATTAGGTAGAGATCAAATATTTAAAATTTTAAAAGAATTTATCAAATTGGGGCTTATAATGCCGTTGGCATTTTTAACAGCACCAATATTCCAATTTAAAACTCAAACAGGATTAGTTGCAGGAGTATTAATTGCAACAATAATATATTATTTAATAGGTTCTAAGCTATTTAAAAATGATGACATCAAACAAATGGGATTCTATGCGCTTTTAACAATAGGATTAATTATAGTTGACTGCGTAATTGGTACTCCTCTTATGAAGACTAACATAATGAGTTATGATGCTATAAATGGAGCAAGATATTACGGTGTCGGTAATGAATATGAAGGTGTTACTATTGCAAGTGCAGTATTTGCATTAGCAGTTTTATTAAATTATAAAAAGATACCAAAATGGCTAGTAGTTATACTATCTTTAGTTATATTAGTTACTAGTGCGATGCCTTCGATGGGGGCTAACGTTGGTGGAGCTATCTCAGAATGTGTAGCTTATTTACTATTTATACTACTTATATTTGATATAAAATTAGATTTAAAGAAAATAATAATGATTGGAGTTGCTACAGTATTACTTGTTGTAGCATTTGCAGGATTAGACTTCTTAATGGGAACAGAATCTCATTTAGCAGTATTTACCAACCAGATAATACAAGAAGGACCAGGAGCAATAATAAATACATTTGGAAGAAAGATACAAATGAATATGAAATTAGCTAAGTCTAGTGTATGGGTTAATATTCTAATTGTAAGTATAGTTATAATTGGAGCACTTATATTTAAGCCATCTGGACAGTTCAAAAAAATTCATGATAAATATCCTATGATATTTAAAGGATTTATGGCTTCTTTCGTAGGATGTATTGTTACATTATTAGTAAACGATTCAGGTATAGTTGCTGCATCTACAGCAGCAATTTATATACTAATACCGCTTATAATAATAAGTATTAATATGAGCTTAGATAAAGATACAGAATAAATTTTTCTGAAAATCAAAAATTAGTCAGGATTAACCTGGCTAATTTTTTTAAGATAAGATAAAATAAAAAATATAAAATTTTATATATGAATAATTAATTTATAAAGGAGCACAATATGTTAGATGGTAGAATAATGGGCCTAGATATAGGTGACAAGACTATAGGTGTTGCTGTAAGCGATATAATGGGTATAACAGCACAGGGAGTAAAAACTATAAGAAGAGAATCTAAGAAAAAAGATATAGAAGAATTAAAAAATATAATAAAAGAAAGACAAGTAAACAAAATTGTATCAGGACTTCCTAAAAATATGAATGGAACTTTAGGCCCACAAGGAGAAAAAGTTATAAAGTTCTGTGATTTAATAAAAGAAGAAACTGGACTAGAAATTGATTTTTGGGATGAAAGATTGACTACAGTTGCAGCAGAAAGATCGCTTATAGAAGGTGATGTAAGTCGTAAAAAAAGAAAAAAAGTGATAGATATGTTAGCAGCAGTAATAATATTACAAGGTTATTTAGATAGTAAGTCAAAATTTTAAATTAAATTAAATAAAATATGTTAAAATTTCTATTTATGATATATAATTATATATCATAATAAAAAATGAAATAAAAATTATATTAATAAATTTATTGATAAAAGGAGAAAAACATGAACGAAAATATAATAACATTATTAGATGAAGATGGACAAGAGGTTCAATTTGAAGTATGCTTAACTTTAGAAGCAGAAGGTAAAGAATATGCTATATTATTACCTTTAGATGAAGAGGCTTATGACGATGATGAAGATGTAGCATTAGTATTTAGAATTGATTCTGATGAAAATGGAGAAATATTAGTTCCATTAGAAGATGAAGAGGAATATCAAATAGTTGTTGATGTATATAATACATTAATGGATGAAGAAGGATTAAATGACGAACAATTTTAATTGAGAATTAATAAAAAATAGGGGGCTTATGCCTCCTATTTTTTATTTTATATAAAAGTTAAGATTAAAAATATATACATCTTAAATTATTGAAACTACTTGGTTTGGTAAATTTTATAATCAAAAGACAAGTTGACAAAATAAATAAAATATCGTAAAATATTTACAATATATTATCAGTTGAAAATAGGTGAGTTTATGAAAGAATCAATAGAAAGCATAAAAGGTAGACTTAAGGAGACTGGTTTTAAAATAACACCACAGAGAAGGGCAATATTAGAAATACTATTAGAAAATGACGATAAACATTTAAGTAGTGAAGAGATATATGACATGGTAAGGGTTTCTTGTCCTGAAATAGGACTTGCAACCGTTTATAGAACAATACAACTTTTAAGTGAAGTAGGGTTACTTTCTAAATTAAATTTAGATGATGGATGCATTAGATATGAAATACGTCTTAATAAGGACGAAAAACATAATCATCATCACTTAATATGTGAAAAATGTGGTAAGATTATAGAAACAAAAGAGGATTTATTAGATGGAATAGAAGAATTAATCCATCAACAATATAAATTCAATGTTACAGACCATGATATTAAGTTTTTCGGAATATGTGAAGATTGTCAAAAAATATAAGTCCCGAATGGGGCTTATATTTTTTGACAACAAAACAAGATGAAAGCTAATAACGAGATTAAAAATTTTTTTATTTTTATAGATTAAAGATTTTATTGGTTGAAATTTAGGTAATTATAAGTTTTGTCATAATAATTAGAGAAATGTATTACGATTATGGGTTAAAATATCTTCAAAATTATGATACAATAAAATCAGCTGGTAAAAGTGTACGTGATTTAATATTATTTTTTTTGTAAATTTAAAATTGAATAGACAGAGGAGAGGATGCAATTGTTTAAGAAAAACACCAATAAGATAAAGGTAATGGCTTTAGGTGGTCTTAATGAGATAGGTAAAAACATGACTTTAATCGAATACAAAGACGAGATAATTGTAATCGATGCAGGTCTTAGTTTCCCAGAAGACGAAATGCTAGGGGTGGATATCGTTATACCAGATATAACTTATCTACTTCAAAATCGCGACAAGATAAAAGGTATTTTTATAACACACGGGCATGAGGATCATATAGGAGCACTTCCATATATCTTAAAGAAGATTGATGTGCCTGTATATGGGACTATGCTTAGTATAGGGTTAATACAAGTTAAGTTAAAGGAGCATAAATTAAGTACAGCTAAATTAAATGTAGTTACTCCTAGACAAATTATTAAACTTTCAAATATGAGCGTTGAGTTTATTAAAAATAATCATAGTATACCAGGGGCATGTTCTATAGCAGTTCATACAGACCAAGGTATTATATACCATACAGGGGATTTCAAAATAGATTTAACTCCAATCGATGGAGATATTATGGACTTACATAGAATATGTGAATTAGGTCAAGAGGGGGTACTTCTATTATTAGCAGACAGTACAAATGTTGAAAGACCAGGATATACTATGTCAGAGAGAACAGTAGGAGCTGGTTTAGATGACTTATTTAGAAGAGCTGGCGATAGTAGAATAATAGTGGCTACATTCTCTTCAAATATACACAGATTACAACAGATAATAGATATGGCGAAAAAATGCAACAGAAAAGTATCTATATCAGGTAGATCTATGGTAAATGTAATAGGAGTTGCAAGAGAATTGGGGTATTTAGATATAGAAGATGAAATGTTAGTTGATTTAAATGATATATCTAAATATAATGATAGTGAACTTGTAATTATAACTACAGGTACTCAAGGAGAACCTATGTCTGCGCTTGCAAGAATGGCAAGTAGTGAACATAAAAAAGTAGAAATTAAAACTGGGGATTTAGTAATAATATCAGCTCATCCAATACCAGGGAATGAAAAATTAATTTCAAAGGTTATAAATTTATTATTTGAAAAAGGTGCAAGAGTAGTATACAACGATATAGCTGATATACATGTTTCTGGTCATGCATCTCAAGAAGAATTAAAGTTAATAAATGTTATGGCAAAACCTAAATTCTTTATGCCAGTACATGGTGAGTACAGAATGTTAAAAAGACATTCAGAACTTGCTCAAGAAGTAGGAATGCCAGCAGAAAATATATTTGTAATGCAAACAGGCCAAGTCCTAGAATTAGATAAAAATTCTGCAAAAGTTACTACTACAGTTCCAATTGGAAATGTTTTAGTAGACGGACTAGGTGTTGGAGATGTTGGAAATATAGTTCTAAGAGATAGAAAGCATCTATCAGAAGATGGATTAATGATAGTAGTTGTAACTATTTCAAAAGAAGACGGAAAAGTTTTAGCAGGTCCAGATATTATTTCAAGAGGATTTGTATATGTTAGAGAATCAGAAGATTTAATGGATGGAGCAAAATCTGTAATAAAAGACGTTCTAAATGAATGTGAAGAAAAAAATATAAAAGAATGGGCTTATTTAAAAAATAATATAAAAGAAAATCTTAAAGAATATCTGTACACAAAGACTAAGAGAAATCCAATGATATTACCTATCATAATGGAAGTATAGAAATAGATTAAAAGGATGCTAAATGTAGCATCCTTTTTTGCTTGCCAATAATACACTAATTATAAATTTCTGATTTTGGAAAATATACTATATATAGAATAATCATTTGAAGAGGTGACATTATGAAGAAATTTATAGGCGTATTTTTAGCAATAATACTTATTATTAGCCAAAGTACACTAGTATTTGCAGATAAAAATCCAGCAAATTTAAACTTAAAATGCAAATCTGCTGTGCTTATGGATGTTACAAGTGGAAAAGTATTATATGAAAAAGATTGTCATGAAAAACTACCTCCAGCTAGTGTAACAAAGGTAATGACTATGTTACTTATATGTGAGGCAATAGAAAGTGGAAAAATAAAACTGACAGATGAAGTTACAATAAGCGAGAATGCATCATCAATGGGTGGCAGTCAAATTTTTTTAGAAGCTAATGAGACTCAAACAGTGGACACTCTTTTAAAAGGAATAGCTGTAGCATCTGCTAATGATGCTTGCGTAGCTATGGCCGAATATATAGGAGGAAGTGTAGAAGAATTTGTAGATATGATGAATAAGAGAGCAAAAGAGCTCGGAATGAATGATACAAACTTCGTAAATACTAACGGTTTACCAGTGGACAATCATTATACATCAGCATATGATATAGCACTTATGTCAAGAGAATTATTAAAACATGAGATGATAGAAAAATATTTAACTACATGGATGGATAGCGTTGTTGTAGGTAAAAAACAAGCAAAAATAGGCCTTGCAAATACAAACAAGATGATAAAGTATTACAATGGTGCAACAGGGGTTAAGACAGGATTTACAGGAGCTGCTAAATACTGTGTATCAGCATCTGCAAAACGAGGAAAAACTCATCTTGTTTCAGTTGTATTAAGAGGAGAAACTTCTCAAGAAAGATTTAAGGACGCATCTACGCTTTTAGATTATGGTTTTGCAAATTATGAAAGTATAAAAATATGTTCTAAAAATGAAAAATTATATACTCTAAATATGAGAAAAGCAGATGATGAAAATATAGACTTAGTATCAAAAGATGATTTGGGAATACTAATTAAAAAAGGGGACTCTAAAGAATTTACTAAAAAGATAAAAATAAACGACAATATAAAACTCCCTATAAAAGAGGGAACAACATTAGGAAAAGCTATGATTTATCAAGATGGCAAATTAGTAGATGAAGTTGAACTTGTAAACAATAAACCTATAGAAAAAGCAAGTTACTTGCAAATGTTAAAGAGATTAGCAGAAAATATTATTTAACGTATTAAAAATAAATATAATTTAGAAGAATTAAAAAGCCTCTTTATGACAAAAATCTATTTTAGATAATAGTTGTAAAGAGGCTTTTTTATAAAATGAGTTTATTTTTTTATAAAAATATAATAGAATAATTAAATTGATATTTATACTTAAATTATTTTGATTAAACATATCATAATTGATATAATAATAGTATTATCTAAAAAGTAACTAGGAGAGAAATTTAAATGAATTATTTAAGTAGTATTTTAGTATCTCTAGTAGGTATAGTATTTGCAATGACAATACATGAATTTGGGCATGCATTTGCTGCGTACTTACTAGGCGATGATACAGCAAAAAGGGCAGGACGAATGACAATAAATCCATCTAAACATGTTGATTTAGTAGGATTAATAATGCTTATGATATTCCATTTTGGATGGGCCAAACCAGTTCCAGTAAATACAAATAATTTTAAAAATTATAGACTTGGAAACTGTATAGTTTCATTAGCTGGTGCTCTTGGAAATTTAATAGGTGCAATAATTTGTGCTATGATTGTAAAATATAGTACGATGTACTCTATTTCTTTAATAGCAGCTACAGCATTAAACTATAACTTATGGTTTGCTGCATTCAACTTACTTCCAGTTCCACCACTTGATGGATGGGGAGTTATTTCTAGTTTTTTACCTTATAAATTTAGAGAATTTGAAATAAAATATGAAAATGTAGGATATATAGTATTAATTGTATTATTATTTACAAATTTAAGTTCTTATATAACATCTCCATTAGTAAATTTATTTTGGTCAATCGTAAGAAGTGTAACACACGTTATATAAATGAAATACAGCATACATTTAAACGTATATGATGGTCCACTAGATTTACTTTGTGATATGATATCTAAACAAAAAATAGATATTAAAGATATTTCCATAATAGAAATAACTAAACAGTATCTAGCATATATAAATATGTTAGAATCAATGGACTTAGAGGTTACAAGTGATTTTATAACTATGGCTACTAAGCTTTTAGAAATAAAATCAAAATATCTACTGTTTTCACAAAGAGATTTAGACGAGGAAGAAGATCCGAGACTAGAGCTTATGGAGCAGTTAAAAGAATATAAGAAATATAAAAAAGCTAGTGAAGTATTAAAAGATAATGTGGATTACTTAAATCAACCATACTATAGAACAAGAGAAGAAATTATTATAGATGATAAGATAGATTTAAGTGAAATATCTATAGAATCTATAAAATCTATACTTCCATATATATTTAAGGTAAAAAATGTTGAAGAAGAAGAAACTAAAAAAGATGAAAAATTAAATAAAATAGTAAGAGGAAAAATAGTATCTGTTGAAGAAAAGATAGAGTATATAGAAAATATTTTGACTAAAAAAGACAAAATAAGCTTTAATAAAATAATAGAGAACAATACAAAAGATGAAGTTATTGCAACATTTTTATCTTTATTAGAACTTATAAAAGCTAAAAGAATAGTTGTAGTACAGGAGAATTTCTTTGAAGATATTATTATAAAAAAGAACTTGGAGAATTAAAATGAACAGAAGTGAAATAAAATCTATTATAGAATCAATAATGTTTGCATATGGAGAGCCAATAAGTATAAAGGAATTAAATTATGCCATTAATGAAGATCTTTCTCCAAAAGAAATAGAGTATATGTTAAATTTATTGAAAGACGAATATGAAGAGCAAAATCGTGGTATACAAATTATAAAATTAGAAGACAGATATCAAATGTGTACTAATAAAGATTATACTCCATATATAAAAAAGGTATTAGAACCTAAAAGAAAGAAGACTTTAAGTCAGGCAACATTAGAGTCACTAACTATAATTGCATACAAACAACCTATAACAAAGGTTGAGATTGAAAGCATAAGAGGTGTAAAATGTGATAAAGTTTTACAAACTCTGCTTGAAAATTCTTTAATAAGAGAAGCTGGTAGATTAAATAAAATAGGGAAACCTATAATATATAGAACTACGGATGAATTTTTAAAACTCTTAAATATTGAAAAGTTAGAAGATCTACCACCAATTGAGGAATTTGAAGAAAATATAGATTAATATTATAGGGGGAAACAATATGAAGAATATAAATTTATCAATAGTAATAGGTGCAGTAATGTGTGTAGCAAGTATTTTATTTGGACTTAATACTATAAATTCAGGGAATATGTTTAAAGGGGTATTATGGATGGTAGCAGCTTTATGTTGGGCATCTTTTGTAAGAAATGTTTTTAGAAAAAATAATAGAGATAGTAATAAATAAAAAATTGTTGCATGTTTTACGTGCAACAATTTTTTTATAGCACATAGGAAATTATATTCATTTATAGATTGTGGATAAGTATAATTTCCGTATATGTGCTTCAAAGAAATCTACATCTTTAATGATCTTTAGTATAAAGATTTCTTTATTTATTCATCTTCACCAAAAGTATCATAGTAAAGAGTTTTTATTTCTTCTTCAGATTTGTCTTTTAAAGAATCTGAAATATCTTTATGAGCAATTATAAGATAGTAATTTATTAACTCATCAGCCATTATAGATATATCCATATTTTCCTCCTGTAGTAAGTGTTTTTATATAATAGTTTTTAAATTATAAAATTTTTATTTATACACATCTAAAATAGCTTCCTTTAAGACCTCGCCTATTGCATCGTTTATAACTAAAGAAGCATCATTATCATATCCAGTAGAGCTTTTATTTATTAAAACCATATCTTTTCCTCTATAGTAGTTTATAAAGCTAGCAGCAGGATATACAACTAAAGAAGTACCACCTATAATAAGTAAGTCAGCAGATGATATAGCTCTTATAGCGCCATCTATAGTAGCACTATCTAAACCTTCTTCATATAAAACAACATCGGGTTTTACAACACCTCCACATTTATCGCAATGAGGTATATTACCATCAAGTGCAAGCATATCATCTAAGTCAAAGAATTTATGGCATTTAGTGCAGTAATTTCTATGTACAGAGCCATGTAGTTCAAATACGTTTTTACTTCCAGCCATTTGGTGAAGTCCATCTATATTTTGAGTTACAATAGCCTTTAATTTACCTATTTCTTCAAGTTTAGCTAGAGCCTTGTGTGCATTATTGGGTTTAGCATCTTGGTAAATTAATTTATCTTTATAAAATTTAAAAAATTCATCAGGGTATCTCACAAAAAAAGTATGTGAAACTAGCTGTTCAGGAGTAAAGTTTTTATTTAGCTTTTCACTAAATAGCCCAGAAGAACTACGAAAATCAGGAATATTTGATTCGGTAGATACCCCTGCTCCACCAAAGAAAACTATATTATTACTTTTCTCAATAAGTTTTTTCAATTCATTTACTTTATCGTTCATCTTTTGACCTCCTAAATTAATCTATATTTATATGATATCAAATTATTTAATATTTATAAATAATTAAATAATTTGGCCTATTTAGAAAAAAATAATTTTTCACAAAGGATTTTGTGAATAATTGTCTAATAATGTAATATATAGATTAGATTAATAGGTTTCATATATATACAATTATTTACAATAAAGTAATAAATAAAATTAAATTGTAAATATAGGAATATAAGATTATAATATATAAGTATTGAACTATAAAATAGTGGGAAGGAGACATATATTAAATATGATTAAGAGGAATATAATTGCCAGTATGGCAGTTTTACCACTTTTTGTTGGGACAGTAAATGCACAGTCAGCTCAAGGCATAGTTACAGCAACTTCATTGAATGTAAGAAGTGGACCAGATACATCTTATACAACTAAATTTATAATTAATAAAGGGGATACAGTAATAGTAGAGGACTCTGTTAATGGATGGTATAAGATAACTACAAAAGATGGAAAAAATGGTTGGGCTAGTTCAAAATATATACAAATAAGTCAAGATGCATCAACAACTACTAAAATAGTTTCTGTTTCCGCATTAAATATGAGAAGTGGCCCATCAACAAGTTATAGTGTAATACAAACTTTAAGTCAAAATACACAAGTAGAAGTAATCTCAGTGGAAAATGGATGGGCAAAAATAAAATATAATTCAAAGATAGGATATGTGTCAAACCAATATCTATCAGATAAAAAAGAAGAAAGCACTACACAAATTAAATATGTAAATGTTACAAGTTTAAATATGAGAAGCGGACCATCAACAAATTACAGTGTAATACAAACTTTAAGTCAAAATACACAAGTAGAAGTAATCTCAGTGGAAAATGGATGGGCAAAAATAAAATATAATTCAAAGATAGGATATGTGTCAAACCAATATCTATCAGATAAAAAAGAAGAAAGCACTACACAAATTAAATATGTAAATGCTACAAGTTTGAATGTAAGAAGTGGACCGGCTACAACTTATAAAATACTATCAACTTATAAATATGGACAAGAAGTAAAAGTAATATCTATATCAGAAGATAAAGAGTGGGCAAAGATTATATATAATGATGGATATGCTTATGTATCTAATAAGTATTTAGTTGATACATTGCCATCAAATACAGAAGATAATAACCCAAGTGCAGGAACTATTACAGGAACATATGAAGATGTAAATTGCTCATTTATAGCTATGGTAGATTATGAATATAAGTTATCACAACAAGGATATAATAAAATTAGAGCAAATTTATCAACAAATTATTCAAATTCATCAGCTTATATAAAAGCTACTAGAGAAGACTTAAGTAAATATTTAAATCCTGAAACATTTAGTACAAATGCTACAGGCAAACTTCAATTCTTAAAAATAGATAAATATCGTGAAGGAATAACAGCAGACGAATTAAATGCGTATTTCTCAAAATACTGTAAGTCTAATAGTGTATTTTTAAATAAAGGTCAAGCGTTTATAGACGCTGCTAAAAAATACAACTTAGATGTAACTTATTTAGTGGCAGCATCTATGGTCGAAACGGGATATGGATCATCTACTCTTGCTCAAGGAGTTTATGTAACTACACCTACAGGAGAGAAGGTAAAGGTTTATAACTTCTTTGGGATATCTGCATTTGATGGAACAGCTGTATTATCAGCTGCCAATTATGCTTATCAAAAAGGGTGGACTACAATTGATAAAACTATAGAAGGTTCAGCACAATGGATAGCAAGTAACTATATACATAGTAGTAAGTACAAACAAAACACTTTATATAAAATGAGATGGAGCTATAATACAGGTCATCAATATGCGACAGATGTAGATTGGGCTAACTCAATAGGACGTGTAATGAATAATATAGTACCTTACTATGGAAGTTCAGCTAACTTAGAATATTTAATACCAAGATATAAATAAACTTTAAAGATATTATAGTTAAAAAGCTAAAATTAAAATAAGGGAGATTTACTTCTATTTAATAGAGGATCTCTCTTATTTTAATTTGAAACAAGTATAATATTTATATAAATAAAAATTTAGCATAATGAGTTTATATAACTTTCTATATTATTTTCAATTACTATATTTTTTAAATTCCCATAATTATATGTTGCTAAGGCATATTCTTTCATTTTTTCGAAAATATATTTTTCAAGTTCATTTTCAAAAGTTACAATACTTTTGCCTATATTCCAAGCATTTATTTCTCTAGAAATAGTATTTTTTTTAAATTCTACAATAAAATCTTCAAGTTCTAATGGTAGGTTTTTTTTGTAGTAAGATTCATCTTTTAAATCGATATTATACTTTTTTATGCTTTCAGCTATTGAAGTAATGATTTTAATAGAATTAGATTTTATACTCGATAAATCAGGATCTAAAATATGCCCTACTTCATGGCATAGGGCGACCTTTCCGATGGAATATATATTTTGCTTTGTGATAAGAATATTTTTAGTATTGAATGAATTTATAAATAGATAAAAATTGTAGCAAAATGATAAAAAGCCCTTTTTTGAAATAATTACTATACCTAGTTTAGGAAGAGAACAAATTGGAATATTATATTTTTTATAATAAAGTAGATGAACAGATTTTTTATCTACATTCATTTCAGACAACGAATTTTTAAAGATTTTTTTACCTTTTAATTCTTCATAATAAATCGGTATTTTTCTTAAATCATATATATTTGAACAAGTCATAGTATACCTCCAAATATAAGTCCTTATTTATATAATATTAAAAAGTTTCAAAAAAGAGCTAATCCATAAAAAAATATAAATTATTTAAAGAATTCAAGCCCTTAAAACATAATCAAAAATATGATATAATTTTCTTTTAAAAATAATAGAAAAAATTTGAGATGAAAGGGGATGTCATAAATGGATAGCATAAAAGACTATTTGAAGAAATTGGAGATTAAAAATGATTTTTTATATAAAAAATTAAGTGACGTATTTGTAACAAAAGTAGTCTATTACAAAGAAAATAAGGTTTTTTATATATATTTATTATCTAAAGAAATTATTTCTTATGACATT
This sequence comes from uncultured Clostridium sp., assembly GCA_945931665.1. GTDB lineage: Bacteria > Bacillota > Clostridia > Peptostreptococcales > Peptostreptococcaceae > Intestinibacter. The sequence goes on from CAMEPL010000005.1 coordinate 18,939, forward strand.
TTATCATCACTTAGAGAAGCTTTACTAGAAGAGTTAGATTATTTTTCTGATATTAAAATAAAGATGAGATATAATGGGTTATCTCGTAAATCTAATAAAGATATAGTTAAGAAAAATTGGGATAATGTATTACACATATTAAAAAATCTATCTCCAGCAATTGAAGGATGGAAACATGATGTAGAGTATATGTGTATAGATGATACTTTAAAAATAAAAATACCTAAATCTATGATATACGATAGTTTAAAATCAAAAAATTGTGAGTATATAATTAGACATGTGTTTTTAGAGGAATTTTCTATAGATTTAAATGTAATTTTAGAAAAGGCAGTAGATGAGAAAGTAGATATTAAAAAGATTCTCGAAAAAATGGATCAAGAGATGGAAGAGAAAGTTAGAGAAATGCAAATTTCATCTCCGAAAAAAGCAAAAGACGATGAAGAAGAGAAATATGTTATAAAAGAAGAAGTAGAAGATGAGAATATAATCTATGGTGAAAATGTTAATGCATTGTTTGAACATATTTGCGATATAAACAAAAACTCAAAGACTGTTTGTATAACAGGAGAGATATTTAATATTGAGATAAAAGAATTAAAAAATGGAAAGATATTACTTATAGCTGATGTGACAGATAATACGAGTTCAATAAGTTGTAAGTTATTTTTAAATGATTTAAATCAAGATAAAGTATTAGGCAAAATAAGCGAAGGAACTTATGTAAGAATTAAGGGAGATGTAATATACGATATCTTTAAAAAAGAACTTACAATGACAATAAGTGGTATAAGATTAGAAGAAAAGAAGCCTAGACTTGATAAAGCTGACAAAAAGCGTGTGGAGCTTCATGCTCATACTCAGATGTCTTCTATGGACGCTCTATGTAATACTAAAAAGCTTGTAAAGCAAGCAGCTACATGGGGACATAAAGCTATAGCTATAACAGACCACGGTGTAGTTCAGGCTTTCCCAGAGGCTATGGATGCAGGAAAAGCTAATGGAATAAAAATATTATATGGAGTAGAGGGATATTTAGTAGAAGATAACGCTCCTATTATAAGAGAGCCAAATGACAAAGATTTATCTCAGACATTTGTAGTATTTGACTTAGAAACTACTGGTTTTTCAAATAAAAACGATAAAATAACTGAAATTGGTGCCGTAAAAGTTAAAAACTTTGAAATAGTAGATAGATTTAATGAACTTATAAATCCTGAAAAAGATATACCTTATAAAGTTCAAGAATTAACTGGTATAACAAATGACTTAATAAAAGATAAACCTACAATTGAAGAAATTTTACCTAAATTTATGGAATTTGTAGGAGATAGTGTACTAGTTGCACATAATGCTGAGTTTGATATAGGATTTATAAATCAAAAATGCAAGGAGATGAATATTGAGTTTAAAAATAAGAGCGTTGATACCCTTATGCTTGCTAGAATACTTCTTCCGCATTTAAAGCGTTTTAAATTAAATAATCTTACAAAAGAACTTGGAATACCACTTCACAACCACCACAGGGCAGTAGATGATGCAGCTGCTACTGCACAGATATTTATAAAGTTCTTAGAAATGCTAGAGAAAAAAGGAGCTAAAAAGTTAAGTGATGTAAATGAAGTATTAGGTGGTATAGATTATACTAAATTAAAAACAAAACATGTTACATTAATTGCTCAAAACTTAGTTGGAGTTAAGAATTTATATAAAATAGTGTCTGATGCCCATGTAAATCATTTTTATAGAGCACCTAGAATATTAAAAAGTGTTCTTTTAGAACATAAAGAAGGAATTATTGTAGGTTCAGCTTGTGAAGCTGGCGAGGTTTTCCAAGCTGTTAAACAAAATAAAAATGACGATGAGATAAAAGAAATAATAGATCTTTATGACTATATAGAAGTAATGCCGATAGATAATAATAGATTTATGATTCGAAATGGCGAAGTAAAAGATGAAGATGAGCTTAGAGATTTAAATAGAAGAATGATAGAAGTAGCAAAGAAATTTGGAAAAATTCCAGTAGCTACAGGAGATGTACATTTTATAGAAAAGCACGAAGCAGTATTTAGAAAAGTACTTAAATACGCTCAAGGATTTAGTGTAGATGAAGAAGAGACATATCTACATTTTAGAACAACTGATGAAATGTTAGATGAGTTTAAATATTTAGGGGAAGAACTTGCGTATGAAGTTGTAGTTGAAAATTCAAATAAAGTTGCAGACATGGTTGAGGACTTTTTACCAATACCAAATGAAACATTCCCTCCTGTAATAGAAGGTTCTGATACAGAACTTAGGGAGATGTGTTATAACAAGGCAACTAGAATTTATGGAGACCCTATGCCGGAAGTTGTTAAGAAAAGACTAGATAGAGAACTAAATTCTATCATAAGCAATGGATATGCCGTGATGTATATTATCGCACAAAAACTAGTTACAAAATCACTAGCAGATGGCTATCTAGTTGGTTCAAGAGGATCTGTTGGTTCATCGTTAGCTGCAACGATGAGTGATATAACAGAAGTTAACCCACTTCCAGCTCACTATATTTGTGAAAATGAGGATTGTAAATACTCTTATTTTTATGCAGTAGGGGAATGGGGTTCAGGAGTAGACTTACCTGATAAAGATTGTCCAAAATGCGGACGTAAATTAAAAAAAGATGGTCACGATATACCATTTGAAGTTTTCCTTGGATTTGAAGGAGATAAAGAGCCTGATATAGACCTTAACTTCTCGGGAAGTTATCAGCCAGTAATTCATAAATACACAGAAGAACTATTCGGTGAAGGTCATGTATATAGAGCTGGAACAATAGGTACAGTAGCTGATAAGACTGCATATGGATATGCTAAAAAATACGTAGAAGAAAATGACTTAGATGTAACGAGTGCTGAAGTATTGAGACTTGCGAAAGGTTGCACTGGAGTAAAAAGGACATCGGGACAACATCCAGGTGGAGTTATGGTTATCCCTAATTATAAAGAAGTATACGATATTACACCTATACAGTATCCAGCAAATGATGTAAATTGCGGTGTTATAACAACACACTTCGATTATCACTCTATAAGTGGTAGGATATTAAAACTAGATATACTAGGGCACGACGTTCCGACCATAATAAGAATGATAGAAGATATTACGGGATTAGATGCGACAACTATACCTCTAGATGATAAGGAAACTATGTCTATATTTACATCAACAGATGCATTAGGCGTAACACCAGAGGAAATAAATTGTCCAATAGGTTCACTAGCTATACCAGAATTCGGTACATCTTTCGTTAGACAAATGCTTCTTGATACAAAGCCGACTACATTTGCAGAACTTGTGCGTATATCAGGACTTTCACACGGTACAGATGTTTGGCTTAATAATGCACAAGACTTAGTTGTAGATAAAGTCGTTGAGTTTAAAGATGTTATATCTACTCGTGACGATATAATGAACTACTTACTATTTAAAGGTCTTCCACCAAAGATGGCGTTTACAATAATGGAGAATGTAAGAAAAGGTAAAGGATTAAAACCAGAATTTATTGAAGAAATGAATAAGCACGATGTACCACAATGGTATATTGATTCATGCCAAAAGATAAAATACATGTTCCCGAAAGCTCATGCTGTGGCATATGTAATGATGTCGTTTAGGCTTGCATATTATAAAGTTCATTATCCAGCGGCATTTTATGCAACTTATTTTACAACTAAAGCACAAGATTTCGATGCCGATTTAATTGTAAAAGGTTTAGATAGTATAAAACAAAAAATACAAGAAATTCATGAGTTAGGAAATGACGCAACTGCGAAAGACAAGACTATGCTTACAGTGCTTGAAGTAGCACTTGAGATGTATGCAAGAAAGATTAAAATAATTCCTGTAGATATTTATAAATCAGATGCTACTAAATTTATAGTTGTAGATGATACTACAATACTGCCACCTATGATAGCATTACAAGGTGTTGGTGAAAATGCAGCTATAAATATTCAAAAAGAAAGAGAAAATGGAGAGTTTATTTCAAAAGAAGACTTGAGAAAGAGAACTAAAATATCTAAAACAGTAGTAGAGACTCTTTCAAACCATGGTTCTCTAAATAATATGAGTGAGAAAAATCAATTATCGTTATTTTAGATAAAAAATATTAAATTTATGGGCTTGACAGTATTTTAGGAAAAAGTATAAAATATGTGTACAAACTATAAAAAATATTGTAAAATAATAGAGTTGAGAAGACATTTATTTATAAATACTTGTAAATAAAAAAAATTTATGATATAGTAATAGAAAAATAGTATATGCAGAAGATAAGAGTGAGGCAATTGTTCTCACTCTTTTATTTTAAATATGTTATAATACAACTGAATAGGAGGTACACATGAAAAAGAATATAGAATCTACAATAGAAGCATTAGTACAACCAATTGTTGATGCTAAAAATATAGAGATAGTAGATATTGAGTACGTAAAAGAAGCTGGACAATTCTATTTAAGAATTTACCTTGAAAAAGAAGGTGGAATAAGTTTAGATGATTGTGCAGATGTATCAAGAGAATTAAATCCAATATTAGATGAAAAAGATCCAATCAAAGACAATTACTTCTTAGAAGTATGTTCGCCAGGTCTTGATAGACCTCTTAAAAAGGATAAAGACTTTGTGAGATATGCGGGAAGAGATGTAGAAATAAAACTATACAAACCTTTAAACGGAACAAAACAACTTGAAGGAGAACTTGTAGGTTTAACTGAAGATAAAAAAATCAAAGTAATAATAGATGACAATGAAGTTGAGTTTGATAAGAAAGATGTTGCTTTAATCAAACTAGCTATCAAATTTTAGTGATAACATTAATTAGGGAGGAATAAACAATGAATCACGAATTTATGGAAGCGTTAGACGAATTAGAAAAAGACAGAGGGATCGACAAAGAAGTTATAATAGATACTATAGAGCAAGCACTTTTAACTGCTTATAAAAAGAACTTTGGATCTGCTCAAAATGTCAGAGTATCAGTAGATAGAGAAGGTGGAGAAGTGAGAGTTTACTCTCAAAGAAGAGTAGTTGATGAGTCTGACTTATACGATACTTTCTTAGAAATAGAATTAGCAGATGCTATAAAAATAGATCCAAGTTATCAATTAGGAGATATAATAGAAAATGAAGTAACTCCTAAAGACTTCGGTAGAATAGCAGCTCAAACAGCTAAACAAGTAGTTGTTCAAAGAATTAGAGAAGCTGAAAGAGAAATAGTATACAACGAATTTATCGAAAAAGAAAGCGAAATAGTTACAGGAGAAATAGCTAGAGCTACTTCAAAAACTGTTTATGTTAATATAGGTAAAATAGAAGCTTCTATGCCAGAAAATGAACAAATACCTGGTGAAGAGTATAAAGCTGGACAAAAAATAAAAGTATATATATTAGAAGTTAAAAAGACTAATAAAGGACCTCAAATAGTAGTGTCAAGAAGTCATCCAGGTCTTGTTAAGAGATTATTTGAAATGCAAGTAGTAGAAATATTCGAAGGTTTAGTTCAAATAAAATCAGTATCAAGAGAAGCTGGTTCAAGAACTAAAATAGCAGTACAATCAATAGATGAAAAAATAGACCCAATCGGAGCATGTGTTGGACCTAAAGGTTCTAGAGTTAAAGCTGTAGTAGATGAATTAGGTGGAGAAAAAATCGATATAATCAATTATAGCGATGATCCAGCTGAATTTATATCAGCATCACTTAGTCCATCAAAAGTTGAAAAAGTAGAAATAAACGAAGAAGAAAAAACAGCTTTAGTAGTAGTTCCTGATTATCAATTATCTTTAGCAATTGGTAAATCTGGTCAAAATGCAAGACTTGCAGCAAAACTTACTAACTGGAAAATAGATATAAAAAGTGTATCTCAAATGAAAGAAGAAATGGAAGCTCAAAAAGCTTTAGAAGATGTAGATTTTGTTGAAGAAAATATAGAATTACCAGCTCAAGATATAGAATTAGATTCTCAAAATATAGACTTAGACGAAGAATAAGAATCTAATGTAATATAGTTAAAGGAGGGATGACTTTGAAAAAAGTAAAAAAAATACCTCAGAGAAAATGTATAGTATGTCAAGATAGAGATTCTAAAAAAGAGCTTATGAGAATTGTTAAAAACAAAGAGGGCGAAATATTTTTAGATCCATCTGGTAGGGCAAACGGTAGAGGTGCCTATATATGTAAAGACAGTGAATGTCTTAAAAAAGCAATAAAAACAAAAGCCTTAAATAGAGCTTTTAAAGTTGAAGTTTCTGATGAAGTATATGAAAAATTATTAGCGGAGTTAGAATCTTATGATAAATAATGAACAAAAAATATATTCTTATATAGGCCTAGCTATGAGAGCAGGCAAAGTAGTATCAGGAGACGATACTACTCTAAAAGAATTAAAAAAAGGAAAGATAAGTTTAGTAATTGTAGCAGATGATGCTTCAGAAAATACTAAAAAATTATTTAAAGATAAATCATCTTATAGAAAAATAAACCAAATCTATTTTTCAACAAAGGTAGAGCTTGGTTTAGCTATAGGGAAATCGCCAAGAGCAGTTATTGGAATAAGAGATAAAGCTTTAGCTTCAAAGATAACTGAACTTATGTAATCAAAAATTTAATAGGGGGTGATCTTGTGGCAAATACAAGAATAAACCAAATCGCAAAAGAGGCAAAAGTCTCAAACAAAGAGGTAATAGCTAAATTAGCAGAATTAGGCATTGAAGTAGCAGACGAAAACGTAGAAATAGATGAAGATGATGCGCAATTAGTATTAGATTTATTAAGAGAAGAAAATGGAGAAACAATCAGCATAGATGGACCTTTAACAGTTCAAAACTTAGCTGATGCTATAGGAAAATCAGTTTCAGAAGTAATAATGGAACTTATGAAAATGGGAACTATGGCTACAATAAATCAAGAAGTTACTTTTGAAGTAGCATCATTATTAGCACAAAAAAATGGATTTAATTTAGTTGTTGCAGGAAATGACGAAGATGCAGAAGAAGAAATAGAAAAATTAATGCAAATCCAAGAAGATAAAGAAGAAGATTTAAAACCAAGACCACCAGTAGTAACAGTAATGGGACATGTTGACCACGGTAAAACATCATTACTTGATGCTATAAGAAATACTCGTGTAACATCAAGCGAAGCAGGTGGAATAACTCAACATATAGGTGCATCTGAAGTATCTATAAATGGACAAAAAATAGTATTCTTAGATACTCCAGGACACGAAGCTTTCACATCTATGAGAGCTAGAGGTGCTCAAGTTACAGATATAGCAATATTAGTAGTTGCAGCAGACGATGGTATAATGCCTCAAACAATAGAAGCTATAAACCATGCTAATGCAGCAGGTGTACCTTTAATAGTAGCAATAAACAAAATAGATAAACCAGGTGCAAATCCAGACAAAGTTAAAAAAGAATTAGCTGACGAAGGATTATTAGTAGAAGACTGGGGTGGATCAGTAATATCTGTAGAAGTTTCTGCTAAGAAAAACCAAAACATAGATACATTATTAGAAATGGTTCTATTAGTTGCAGAAATGGAAGAATTAAAAGCTAACCCTAATAAGAGAGCTGTAGGTACAGTAATAGAAGCTCAACTTGATAAAGCAAGAGGTCCTGTTGCGACTGTATTAGTTCAAGGTGGAACTTTAAAAGTTGGAGATCCTATAGTTGCTGGTGTAGCTGCTGGTAAAGTAAGAGCTATGATAAATGCTAAAGGAAAAAGAGTTAAACAAGCTGGTCCTTCAACTGCAGTAGAAATACTAGGTCTATCTGAAGTACCACAAGGTGGAGACCAATTTGTTGCTGTTCCAACTGATAAAATAGCAAGAAGTGTTTCTGAAAAGAGACAATTAATACAAAGAGAAGAAATGCTTAAATCTTCTCAAAGAATGTCACTTGACGACTTATTCAACCAAATGAATGAAGGTCAAGTAAAAGACTTAAATGTAGTAATAAAAGCAGACGTTCAAGGTTCAGTTCAAGCTGTAAAACAATCACTTGAAAAATTATCAACTGAAGAAGTTAGCGTAAGAGTAATCCACGGTGGTGTTGGTGCAATAAACGAATCAGACGTATTATTAGCTGCTGCATCAAACGCTATAATAATAGGATTTAACGTAAGACCAGTATCTGGTGCTGAATCTTTAGCTGATAAAGAAGGTGTTGACATAAGAACATACACAATTATCTACAAAGCTATAGAAGATATACAAGCTGCTATGAGCGGTTTACTAGATCCAGAATTAAGAGATGAAGATACAGGAAAAGCTGAAATAAGAGAAGTATACAAAATTTCAGGTGTTGGAGCTGTTGCAGGATGCTACGTAACAAGTGGTAAAATATATAGAAACTGCAAAGTTAGAATAGTTAGAGATGGTATTATAATTCAAGAATGTGAATTATTAGCTCTTAAGAGATTCAAAGACGACGTAAAAGAAGTAAATAGTGGTTATGAATGTGGTATGAGCTTTGTTAATTACAATGACATAAAAGTAGGCGATATAGTAGAAGCTTACGTTCAAAAGGAAGTAAAAAGAGAACTATAATTAACAAAAGAGGTTGATATAATGGCATCAAATAATAGAACACGCAGAATAGCAGAAGAAATTAGAAAAATAGTAAGTACAATGCTTATTAACGGAATAAAAGATCCAAGAATAAATTCTCTAGTTAGTGTAACTGATGTTGAAGTTACAAGTGACTTAAGTTATGCGTATGTATATGTAAGTATATTAGGTGGAGATGAAGAATCTACACTTGAAGGTTTAAAAAGTGCATGCGGATATATAAGAAGAGAAGTTGGAAAAAGCATAAAAATAAGACATACTCCAGAGATTATATTCAAAATAGATGATTCTTTATTAAAAGGAATGTACATGGACGAATTAATAAAGAAAGTAAACAATGGATATAAAGATTCATCAGAAGAAAATGAAAAAGACGGTGAATAACATGTATGCAAACATGGATAAAATAATCAATTATATTAATGAGGGTAACTATTTTATAGTTACCTCTCATGTAAATCCAGATGGAGACAATATAGGTTCTACTTTATCTATGTATTACTATTTAAAATCTATAAACAAAGAAGTCTATTATGTATTAGATGATGATACTCCTATTAACTTAAAATTTTTATTAGAAAATATAGAAATTTTAAGTTCTGAGGAGTTTACAAAATTAAATTTAAAAGAATTTAATTTAATATCTTTAGACTGTGGTGATTTAAATAGAATATGTGTAGATAAAACTTTAATAGAAAAATCTAAAAAATTAATATGTATAGACCACCATGCAAGTAATGACAATTATGGTGATTTAAACTATGTAGTACCTGAAGCATCTTCAACTTGTGAACTTGTATATAATTTATTAAAAAGAATAAATGAAAAACAAAATACACAAGTTATAGATAAAAAAATTGCAACTGCACTATATACAGGTGTAGTAACAGATACAGGTAAATTTACTTATTCAAATACTCACCCTAGCACTTTTGATATGGCAAAAGAACTTTTAATGTTAGGTGCTGAGACAAATAAAGTTATCTGTGAAGTTTATGGCAATAATCCTTATAATTACTATAAATTATTAGGAGAAGCACTAAATACATTAGATATAATAGATACTAAGATTGCTGTTATAACATTGACTCAAGATATGTTAAAAAGAAACAATATAAGCTTTAAAGATACTGATGGTATTACGCCTTATTGTAGAGATATCGAAAATGTCGAAGTAGGAATTTTAGTAAAAGAAAAATCTTCAAATGAAATAAAAATAAGTCTTAGATCTAAAAATTATGTTGACGTAAGCCATATTGCACAAGTGTTTAATGGTGGAGGTCACGTAAGAGCTGCTGGATTAACTGTATTTAATGAAACGATAGAAAATGCAACTAAGATGGTAGTATCTGAGACTTTAAAATATATTTAAGGATGATATAATGAATAAAATTATTAATATTTTAAAGCCAACAGGGATGACATCTCATGACGTAGTAAGTTGCGTTAGAAGAACATTAAATATGAAAAAAGTTGGTCATACAGGAACATTAGATCCAGATGCAGCAGGAGTCCTTCCTATATGCCTAGGAAGAGCGACTAAAGTAAGTGAACTTATTTTAAATAAAGATAAGTCTTATATTTGTGAATTAACGTTGGGAATAGAAACTGACACATATGATTCATCAGGGACTATACTATATAGAAATGATAATCTAAATATAGAAGAATCAAAAATAAGAGAAGCCTTCAAATCACAAGAAGGGGAAATAGAACAACTTCCTCCAGTTTATTCAGCATTAAAAGTAAATGGTCAAAAAATGTGTGATTTAGCTAGAAAAGGTAAGGCTGATTTAATAGACGTAAAACCTAGAAAAGTAAATATAAAGAAAATCGATATTTTAAATATATCTCAAAATAAGATAACTTTTTATGTAGAATGTTCAAAAGGAACTTATGTAAGAAGTATATGTCACGATATAGGAGAATATTTAAAATGTGGAGGACATATGTCTTTCTTACTTAGAACTTCATCAGGAAGATTTAACCTTGAAAATGCAATAACTCTAGAAGAATTGGAATATTTAAAAGAAAATGGATGTTTAGAAGAACATCTATATGATGTGGATTATGTTTTAAACAATCTTTTAGAAGTAGAATTAAAACCTAATGCAAAAAAATATTATATGAATGGTGGAGCTATTGATTCAAGAAGATTTACTATAAAAAAATCACAAAATAACAATACAGAAGACAACCTTGTCAGAGTTTATTGTGAAGATATTTTTATAGGTGTAGGAAAAATCTTAAAAGATAATAACACTATGATGTTAAAAAGTGATAAACTCTTTATATAGTAAATAATATTTCGGTGGGGAAAAAATAATGAGAATTATAACATCTTTAGAAGAATTGGAACAAATAAATAAAAGTGTTGTCACGATTGGAAAATTTGATGGTCTTCATAAAGGACATAAAGTGCTTATAGAAAAGACTGTTTATTATGCCAAAAAAAATAACATGAAAAGTGTAGTATTTACCTTTTCAAATCATCCAGCCAATTTTTTTGAAAGTGAAAAGGTAAGAAAGATTATTACTAATAAAGAAAAAATTGATACTATGAAAAAGTTAGGAGTTGATATTGTCATAAATCTCCCTTTTGATGAATTTATGACAAAGATATCGGCTATAGATTTTGTAGAAAATATTTTAGTAAAAAAATTAAATGCAAAAAAAGTATACGTGGGTCATGATTTTACCTTTGCAAGAAATAAAGAAGGAGATGCAATTTTATTGAAGGCATTAGGCGGAGAATATGATTTCGATGTTGAAATAGTAAAACCAATAAAAATAAATAATATAAGAGTTAGTAGCACATATATAAGAAATTTATTGGCTCAAGGTAAGGTTGAGAATGTAAAAGAATATTTAGGACATAATTATATCGTAGAAGGTAAAGTTATTGGCGGAAAACAATTAGGTAGAACTATAGGATTTCCAACAGCAAACCTAAAATTTAAAGAAAACTTGATACTTCCAAGACCGGGAATATATGCTACAAAAGTTTATATTAAAGATAAAGTTTATATGGGTGCTACGAATATAGGATTTAATCCAACTGTAAGAGCAGAAAAATTATCAATTGAAACTCATATATTAAAATTTAGTCAAGATATTTATGGTGAAACTATAAAAATCGAATTTTTGGAAAGACTTAGAGATGAAAAGAAGTTTGACTCTTTAGATAGATTAAAAGAACAACTAAAAAAAGATACAAAAAAAATATATGAAAAGTATATTTGCAAAAGTAATTAACTTATGATAAAATAGACAAGGAAGTTAACCATTACTCAGCATTTGAATACTCCAATCAATGCTTAGTAAATGGCGCTTATTAAAAAAATAAACGGAGGTACATCACAAGATGAACAAACAAGAAATAATCAAAGAATTCGGAAGAAAAGAAGGAGATACTGGTTCTCCAGAAGTACAAATAGCTTTATTAACAGCTAGAATAAATGAACTAAACGACCATTTAAGAGTTCATAAAAAAGACCACCATTCAAGAAGAGGACTTTTAAAAATGGTTGGTAGAAGAAGAAACTTATTAGCTTACCTAAAAGAAAAAGACCTAGAAGGTTACAGAGCTTTAATAGCTAAATTAGGTTTAAGAAAATAGTTTTATTACTTTTGACTAAAAAGCAGGTATACACAAATACTTGCTTTTTTTGTATTTAAGATAGTAGGAATGGATATTATAAAGATATAATAAAAAGATATAACAAAGATTAAGCAAGGGGGCTTAGGTCGTGAAAATAAAACTGATTTATGACAGTATGTGTGATATTCCAGAAGAAATAAACAATAAAGAGTTTGTAGAAATGATACCCTTGACAATAAACGTAGATGGTAAGGAGTATAAAGACGGAGTAGATTTCACAAAAGAAGAATTTTATAATATTTTAAAAGATAGCAATAATTTACCAAAAACATCACAAGTTACTTATATCGATTTTAAAGATATATTTGAGAAGTATACAAAAGATGGATATGATGTTATATGTATAACAGGGTCATCTAAAGCTTCAGGAACATATCAAAGTGCTAATTTAGCAAAGGCTGATGTGGATGGAAATATATATATTTTTGATAGTTTATTCTTATCATTAGGAAGTGGTCAATATGTTATAAAAGCAAGCCACTTAATTGAAGAAGGGGATTTGAGTGCTAGTGAAATAATTAAAGAGCTAGAAAAGATGAGAGATAGTGTAAACTTATTATTTGTTCCTTTTACACTTGAATATTTAAAACAAAGTGGAAGATTGCCAAATGTTTTATCTTTTGTTGGAAATATGCTAAGTATAAAGCCTATATGTACAATGCAAGATGGAAAAAGTAAAATCGTATCAAAAGTTAGGGGAACTAAACAAATTGCCTCTAAGCTTGTAGATATGATTTTAGATTTAAATAACGGCAAACTAGAAGATAAAATTGTAACTATAGGTTATGGATCAAATGAAGTTGATTTTAATAAATTACAAGAAGAAGTATCTAAAAGGATAAATGCTAAGAAAGTTTATATAACAAGAGGAGGATCTTGTATTTGTTCTCATACAGGACCTGAAATCTTAGCTATAAGTTCATCTTATTAAACATAGATAATTAAATACATATAAAACTAAGCCTTATTGTTTATAATATAGAAAATATTTATTTAAAGTATATATAGATAAATTTTCATGTATTTCAAAATTATAGTACATTTAGCTGTCAAATGTTAAAAAAATCGATAGTATACATTTTTTAAATAAAGACTTTTTTATTTGTAATATTTTTGATAATATATTAGAGAGAATGAAAAAAGGGTTTTAGTATAAGAGGAGGTACAAGCATTAATGTTTGAACATAAAATTTTTAAAATGGAATTAGCAGGCAGAGAGCTGTCTGTTGAGATAGGCAAAATAGCACAATTAGCAAGTGGTAGTGCAATACTTCAATATGGGGAAACTATGGTAATGGTTAACGTTTCGAAGTCAGCTGAACCTAGAGACGGAGTAGACTTTTTCCCTTTAAGTGTTGACTACGAAGAAAAATTATACTCAGTAGGTAAAATACCAGGTGGATTCTTAAAAAGAGAAGGTAAAGCATCTGAAAAAGCTACACTTACATCAAGACTTATAGATAGACCTATAAGACCATTATTCCCAAAAGGATTTAGAAATGATGTACAAGTTGTTGCGACTGTATTATCAGTAGACCAAGATTGTACACCAGACGTAGTAGCTATGATAGGTTCATCAGTAGCTTTATCAATATCAGAAATACCATTTAATGGACCAACTGGATCTGTCAATGTTGGACTTGTTGATGGAGCATTAGTAATAAATCCTACTGCAGAACAAAGAGAAAAAAGTTCCCTACATCTTACTGTTTCAGGAACAAAAGATGCAGTAATGATGGTTGAAGCAGGAGCAGATGAAGTACCTGAATCATTAATGCTTGAAGCGATACTTACAGCTCATGAAGAAATCAAAAAAATAGTTGCATTTATAGAAGAAATAGTAGCTGAAGTTGGTAAAGAAAAAATGGAATTTATAGAACCTAAAGCTGATGAAGATATAGAAGCTAAAGTTCGTGAATTAGCTACTGACAAAATGAAACAAGCTGTAAGAGTAATCGAAAAATTAGAAAGACAAGAAGCTATGGATGCTGTTAAGTCTGAAGTTTTAGATAGTTTCGATGAAGAAACACTAGAAGAATTCGAAGGTGATATAGTATCTGTTTTAGATAAAATAATAAAAGAAGAAGTTAGAAAAATGATAGTGCATGAAGGTAGAAGACCTGATGCAAGAAAAACTGACGAAATAAGACCGATATGGTGTGATTGTGGATTTATCCCTAGAACTCATGGTTCAGGATTATTCACAAGAGGTCAAACTCAAGTAATGACTATAACAACTCTAGGAGCACTTGGAGATGTACAAATACTTGACGGATTAGATGAAGAAGAATCTAAGAGATATATGCACCACTACAACTTCCCAGCTTACTCTGTAGGTGAAGTTAGACCATCAAGAGGACCAGGAAGAAGAGAAATCGGTCACGGTGCATTAGCAGAAAGAGCATTACTTCCAGTAATACCATCTAAAGAAGAATTCCCATATGCAATAAGACTTGTTTCTGAAGTATTAAGTTCAAATGGTTCTACTTCTCAAGGTAGTGTTTGTGGTTCAACTTTATCACTTCTAGACGCAGGTGTACCTATAAAAGATATGGTAGCAGGTATCGCTATGGGTCTTATAGAACAAGATGGTGAAATAGCTATACTTTCAGATATACAAGGTATGGAAGACCACTTAGGAGATATGGACTTTAAAGTTGCTGGTACAGAACACGGTATAACAGCTATACAAATGGATATAAAAATAGCTGGTATAGATGAAGAGATATTAAGAACGGCTCTTGCACAAGCTAGAGTAGGTAGACTTCATATATTAAATGAAATGAGAAAAACTATAGACGCTCCAAGACCACATTTATCTAAATATGCACCAAAAATAGTAACTATGCATATAAATCCAGATAAAATAAGAGACGTTATAGGACCTGGTGGAAAAGTTATAACTAAGATAATAGATGAAACTGGAGTAAAAATAGATATAGAACAAACTGGTGAAGTATTTATATCAGGTATAGATGCTGAAATGATAGAATTAGCACAAAAGAAAATATCAGATATAGTTGCAGAAGTAGAAGTAGGACAAGTATATAAAGGTAAAGTAACTAGAATACTTAATTTCGGTGCTTTTGTAGAATTACTTCCAGGTAAAGAAGGTTTACTTCATATATCTCATATAGCTCACGAAAGAGTAAATAAAGTTGAAGATGTATTAAATATAGGTGACGAAGTAGAAGTTAAAGTTACTGAAATAGATGAAAAAGGAAGAGTTAATGTATCTAGAAAAGCATTACTTCCTAAGCCAAAAAAAGATCATAAATAAATTTAAATATATACTCTAAGTTACAATGTGACTTAGATATTACGAAAAATCTTTCCCATTTGGGAAAGATTTTTTTTATGGACAAGAAATTATTCTAAAGCGTGAATAAAAAATCTCTTCCTTAAATAATATGTAATATAGGATTGTACTAATAAGGAGGAACCCAATATGGTGTTGATGGTAGTTAGTAAAAAAAAATTAAAGAAGATAATAATTTTTATCTTAATATTAGCCTTTATAATAGGTGGCATAGCGTACATATTAAAAAACAAAACACAAGACACTATGAATTTATTGGACTTAGCTCAAAATAATCAACCTTATACTATGGGAACAGCTCAAAATAGTGGTCACGTTGCAATTACTTGCAACGTGGATTTAGGCTGGGAAGATGAGTATATAGAGGGGATTTTAGAAGTATTAGATAAAGAAAATGTTAAAATAACTTTTGCAGTAACAGGTAAATGGGCAGAGAAAAATAAAGATATGCTGCTTAAGATACAACAAAAAGGTCATGAGATTGCAAATCATGGATATCAACATATAAACTACGATACATTGTCTTATGATGAAAACTTTAATGAAATAAAAAAATCACAAGATATTATAGATGCTGCGACAAAACAAAAAAGTAAATTTTTTCAAGCTCCATCTGGTGCATTTTGTGATGACACAGTAAAAGCAGCTAATGACTTAGGGTATATATGTTATAAATGGGATGTAGATACTATTGATTGGATGGACAAGGATAATCCAGATAAAATAATAGAAAGAATAAAAAGTAAAGACATAAAAGATGGAAGTATAGTTTTGATGCATCCTACAAAGGCTACAACAATGTGTTTAGATGATATTATATCTATAATAAGAACTAGGGGATATGTTCCCGGCAAATTAAGTGATGTATTTAATGAGCAATAATTTTAACTTGTATAAATTAAATGTGTACACTATAATAAATACATATATAATTTTCAATATTTAAATAATTGGAGGACAGTATGTATAAATGTCAGACATTAAAAAACGGACTTACTATAATTGGGGAAGAAATACCTTACTTAAAGTCAATTTCATTAGGTGTTTGGGTAAAAGCTGGTTCGATTATGGAGACAAAAGAAAATAGTGGAGTATCCCATTTTATAGAGCATATGCTATTTAAGGGAACAACAAATAGAACATCAAAAGAATTAGCGAGAGAGATAGATAATTTAGGTGGAGTTATAAATGCTTTTACAAGTAAAGAATGTACTTGTTTTTATGTTAAGTTATTAGATGAACATATAGATATAGGAATAGATGTACTTAGCGATATGATACTTAATTCTCGCTTTGATGAACAAGACATAAAAAAAGAAAAATCAGTAATATTGGAAGAATTAAAGATGTATGAAGATTCTCCAGATGACTTGGTATATGATTTATTACTTGAAAATATTTATAAAGACCATAGTCTTGGAATGAATATTTTAGGTGATAGACATTCTTTAAAAAACTTAAAAAGAGAAAATATTTTAGATTACTACAATGAATATTATGTGCCAAACAATTCTATAATATCTATTTGTGGTAATTTTAAATTTGAGGAAATAGTTAAACAAATAGACGAAAAGTTCGAAACTTGGCAACCAAAATCAGTAGATATAACAACTACAAAACCAAGATTTAATCCTTGTATTGTAAAAAAGAATAAGGATATAGAACAAGTAAACTTAGCAATTAATTTAGATGCTATACCTATGACAAATGATAGAGAAGTTTATGCTTTATCAGTAGTAAACAATGTATTTGGAGGAAGTATAAGCTCAAGATTATTCCAGAAGATACGTGAAGAAAAAGGATTAGCTTATTCTATATATTCATCACAAACTTTATATGAAGATTGTGGTGAGTTGGGGATATTTGCTAGTACTAGTACTGAAAATATAGAAGAAGTATATAAATCGATATTAGAAGAAATAGAGCTAATTAGAAATGAATATATTTCGCCACAAGAGATACATGAAAGTAAAGAGCAACTAAAGGGAAGCTATATGTTAGATCTTGAGAGTACTAGCAGTAGAATGATGTCAAATGGGAAAAGTCTGCTTATGAGAAATAAAGTAGATGATGAACAAGATATTATAGATTATATTAATGCAGTAGAATATGATGATGTAGTTAAAATAATCGAAAAAGTATTTAATACAGAAAACATAGGTGTTTGTATAGTAGGTAAAGATGTAGAAAACATAAATTTATAAATCTTGACAATATTAAAAATGAATAATTTCTTATATTGGAGGGATATTTATGTATTTATCTGAAATAGCGGGTAAAGAAATTGTAAACTTAGTCACAGGAGAGAGATTAGGGGTAGTCGGCGAATGTGATATTATAATAGATGAGGCTACAGGTAATATATTAGCCTTATCTATACCTAGAGAAAGAGGATTTTTAGGCCTTAGAAGAGATAAAGAAGTGTTGGAAGTTCCGTGGAGAAATGTTAGAAAAATTGGAAATGATATGATAATAATAGAATATGAAGGAATATATTAGGAGGATATTATGGAGGTTTTAGTACAAAAGTTTGGTGGTACATCAGTAGCATCATACGAAAAGATGAAAGAAGTATGTAAGATAATAGAAGCACATAAGGAAAAATATAAAAATATAGCGGTTGTTGTTTCAGCTATGGGGAGAAAAGGGGCTCCATATGCTACAGATACACTTATAAGCATGTGTACTAATATAAATGATAGACCGACAAAAAGAGAGCTTGATATGATAATGTCATGTGGGGAAGTTATATCAGGAACAATACTTGCAACTATGTTAGATTCAATGGGTATACCAGCAACATTTTTAACTGGAACTCAAGCAGGTATAATAACTACAAAAGCATTTTCTAATGCAAAAATTAAAAAAATAAATCCAAAAAAAATCCAAAGAGAATTAGCTGATGGAAAAGTTGTAATTATAGCAGGGTTCCAAGGTGGAACAGAAGATGGAGAAATAACTACTTTAGGTAGAGGAGGCTCTGATACATCAGCAGTAGCTATAGGCAAGGCTTTAGGCAGTGATTTAGTTCAAATATATACAGATGTAGATGGTATAATGACAGCTGACCCTAGAATAGAACCAGATGCTAAAGTATTAAAATATGTGGATTATGATGAAGTATTCCAAATGGCAGAAAATGGCGCAAAGGTTATACATCCAAGAGCTGTAGAACTTGCAAAAAATGCAGATATAATACTTCAAATAAAAAATACTTACAATCCAACATATGAAGGAACAAAAATAGGTCCTGCTAATATGCTTAAAGACGTATATGAAGATAGTTCAAAAGTCAAATTTATGAGTGCAGTTGCTCATAGAGATAAAATATCGCAAGTAAAAGTTATAGCAACAGAAGATATATTTTCTAGAATACTAAATGAAATGGAAGATAGACATATAAATATGGATATGATAAATTTCTTCACTGAAAAGAAAGCTTTTGCACTTGATGTAAGCAATCTTGAAGAAGTTGAAAACATATTAAAACAATATGACGTAGAATATAAAATAAAACCAGATTGTGCGAAAGTAACACTAATAGGAAATAAAGTTACTGAGACACCAGGTGTTATAGCAAAAATAATGAGAGCATTAAATGCTGAAAATGTAACTTTACTTCAATCTTCAGATTCATACAATTCATTATCTTGTCTTGTAGATGAAAAAGATATGGTAGCAACAGTACATGCTATACACAATGCATTTTCTGTTTAGTATAAAAATACATAAAAATATCAATAGGCTTACCTTATATGAGGTAAGCCTATTTTAACATTTAAGGACTCACTTTCTTATAATAAAATATTCTATTTTGGATAAAATATTTATGTATAATAATTGACGAATTGTTATATAAAACTAAATTCTATATAAAAATTTGTTTATGATAGCTATAAAATATAAGGAGTGAAAATATGCCAAGAAATAAAAAATCCCAAAATCCGTACATAAATTTATGTGATTGGAATTTCTCAGATGCAAATGATATAAATTTATGTAATCTAGGTGTAGGTAATAATCAAAACCAAAACCTAAATAATCTAGAAGGAAAGGTACAAAATCCAAATACTATAGATAATCCAAAAGAAAATCCAGATCAAAACCCAAATCAAGGAAATGGAAATTTAATAGGTAGTTCTCAAAAAAGCAATATACAATACAATCTGAGAAGTGAAGCTCAAATGCCACAAAATAATGATAATGAGCAAAATAAAGAAAAACAAGAAGTACAAAATATAAAAGAATTGGGGACAACACAAGTTCCAACAAAAGAAAACAAAGAAATTCAATGTATAACTATTATAGGTGAAATAGAAGGACACTTTATGGGAAATCCTCAAAAGAAAGCCACTAAATACGAACATATTATACCTTTGCTTTATTCAATTGAAGAAGATCCAGAAATAAAAGGAGTTTTAGTAGTATTAAATACAGTAGGAGGAGATGTCGAGGCAGGACTTGCCATGGCTGAGCTATTAAACAGTATATCTAAAAAAGTGGTGACATTAGTACTAGGTGGAAGTCACTCAATAGGTGTACCACTTGCAACAGCAGGTGATTACTCATTTATAGCACCTAGTGCTACTATGATAGTGCATCCAGTCAGAACAAATGGCTTAGTTATAGGCGTAAATGAGACTTTTGAATATTTCAAAAAAATGCAGGAAAGAATAAATGAGTTTATAATTAGAACATCAGATATATCAAAAGAAGAACTTACTAAACTTATGTATACTAAAGATGACCTTGTAAGTGATGTAGGTAGTGTTTTAATCGGAAAAGAAGCAGTAGACTGTGGCCTTATAGATGAAGTCGGTGGTCTTAAAGAATCTCTTACAAAACTTAAAGAATTAATAAAGGAAAATAACAATTAAACAAACAAATTTAATCTCCTGTGTTTAAATACTATAATTTATGATATAATATTAAAATACAAATAAAGTGTTAGTGTTTATACATTAACACTTTTTGCTGTGAATATAGAACTTTTACAGTATTTAATATCCTTAAAATAAGAGGTGAGATTGGTGGCAAAGAAAAAGAAGCAAGGTAAATTTTCAAAACAGAAAACAACAAATATTAATATTGGATCAGAGTATAGTAATTTAATAACAATATTTATAGGTATATTTTTATTATATAGCTTAAATTCAGGTTCTATGGGGCTTCTAGGAAGCATAACTCAAGAAGTATTTAAAGGATTGTTTGGGGCTTTGGCGATGTTAATACCTATACTTATTATTTTGACAGGAATTTTAGGATTCTTTGATAATAATGAATATATATTCAGATTGAGAAAAAGCAAGGTATATTACATAGCAATAATATTTATATTTATTTTTTATGGTCTTTTCAATTCAAATCTTATACCAGTTGATAATCCATTAAGACCAGAGATGATAAGTTCAATTATGAGAGTTGGTGTTGAAGATGGAGGAATAGGTCTTATAACATCTATAATTGCTTACTTTATCAAAGAGATATTTGGGATTACTGGTGGTTGGCTGATAAGCTTATTTGCATTATTTTTAAGTATTATATTTGTATTTAATATATCAATTAAAGATATATTATTAAACATAAAAAATAAATCAGCAATTGCTAAAGATGAAAATTTAAGTTTTAAAGATATGCTTAAAAATTTAAAAAATTCAGCACTAGATATGATAACAGATGAAGTTGATGATACTACAATAGTTGATGAAAAGACAGGATTTTTTAAAAAGCTAAAAAATAAGAAAAACGTAAAATCTAATACAGATACATATGATACATCAAATAATGATGATGAAGATTTTGATGAGTACGATGATGAAAAGACAGTAAAAATCGTAGGATTTAATCAAGCAGAAGATGATGTATTAGAAATATTAGAAGGAACACAAACTATGGAGCCTGTAGATCAAGGCTTAAAAGAGTTAAATGATCTTATGAAAAAAGACTCTAATGCAGAGTATGATTTAGAAAGTACTAATAACTACGATAAATCTGTATTTGATACTAAAACTACTTCAAATAATAAAAGTGATTTAGAACAACTTCACTTTAATTTACAAACAGATTCACAAAAGGAAGCTATTTCAGATATAACATCTAAATATAAAAAACCATCTATAAACTGTCTTAAAAATTATAATGGATCAAAAAATGGATACAAAGAGCAAAATAAAAGTGCAGCAGTAAAAGAAACTCTTAAAAACTTTAATATCGAAATAGATAGTTGTCTTGCAACTTTTGGACCAACTATAACTAGATATGAGGTTTCTCCAAAACCGGGAACAAAAGTAAGTAAAATAGTAAACTTATCAGATGACTTAGCTCTTAGCTTAGCAGCTAGAAGTATAAGAATAGAAGCTCCTGTTCCAGGAAAATCTGTAATAGGAATAGAAGTTCCAAATGATAAACCTCAAATTGTAGGACTTAGAGAAGTTATAACTAGCGATGAGTTTTTAAATGATCCATCTAGCTTAGCTGTAGGTCTTGGTAAAGAAATAAGTGGAAAACCACTTATTGCAGACTTAGCAAAAATGCCACACTTACTAGTTGCAGGGGCAACAGGTTCTGGTAAGAGTGTTTGCATAAATACAATAATAACATCTCTACTATATAAATCATCACCAGAAGAAGTAAAACTTCTTTTAATAGATCCAAAAGTAGTAGAGCTTGCACATTATAATGGAATACCGCATTTATTGTCACCAGTAGTTACAGATCCTAAAAAAGCATCAAATGCTTTAAATTGGGCAGTTAACGAGATGAATAAAAGATATCAATTATTTGCCGAAAATGGAGTAAAAGATATCACAGGTTACAACAGAAAATGTGAAAATAAAATGTACAAAATAGTTATAATCATCGACGAGTTAGCTGATTTAATGATGGCATGTGGTAATGAAGTTGAAGATTATATATGTAGACTTGCACAGATGGCAAGGGCAGCTGGTATGCATTTAATTATAGCTACACAAAGACCTTCTGTAGATGTAATCACAGGTATAATAAAAGCAAATATACCTTCAAGAATAGCATTTGCAGTTTCTTCACAAACTGACTCTAGAACAATTCTAGATATGGGTGGAGCAGAAAAATTACTTGGAAAGGGTGATATGCTTTACTATCCTTTAGGTGCAGCAAAACCAGTTAGAATACAAGGGGCATTTATATCTGAGGAAGAATCAGAAAAAGTAATAGATGAAATAAAATCTCAAGAACAAGAGGAAGTAAAGTACGAAGAAGAAATAATAGATACAATATCTAGACCAGTTGCTGTAAAAGACAACGATGTAGATGAATTTTTAGAAGAAGCTATAGATTTTGTAGTTTCAAACAACCAAGGTTCAGCATCAATGCTTCAAAGAAAATTCAAAATAGGATTTAATAGAGCGGCGAGACTTATAGATTCTATGGAAGAAAGAGGTATAGTTGGACCAAGCGAAGGAAGTAAACCTCGTAAAGTATTAATAACAAAAGAAGAATTAGAAAATTTAAAAAGAGAAAGTTAAATAAGGAGCAGTAATTTATGTTAAAAATAGCATTAGAATCTCTAGGATGTTCGAAAAACCTAGTTGATGCAGAAATAATGATGGGTATATTAAATGAGAAAGGATACAAACTAACAGGTAGTTTTGAAGATGCGGATGTAATACTAGTAAATACTTGTGGGTTTATAGAATCAGCTAAACAAGAATCAATCCAAACTATACTAGAATTTGCACAACTTAAAGAAACTGCAAATCTAAAACTATTAATAGTTACAGGATGCCTAGCTCAAAGATATGCAGACGAATTAAAAGAAGAAATACCAGAAATAGATGCTATAGTAGGTACAGGTAGTTATCAAAATATAGATGAAATATTAGCTGAACTTAGTGAAAAACACAAAATAGTAAGCTTAAACAATATAGAATTTGCATATGATGAAAATCTACCAAGATACGTATCAACTCCAAGTCACATGGCTTACTTAAAAATAGGTGAAGGATGTGACAATAAATGTACTTACTGTATAATACCTAAGTTAAGAGGAAAATACAGAAGTAGAAAAATGGAAGACGTAGTATCAGAAGCTAAAAAACTAGCAGAAAATGGAGTTAAAGAATTAGTAGTAATAGCACAAGATACTACTAAATACGGATTAGATTTATATGGAGAAGAAAGATTAGCAGATCTTTTAGAAGAATTAGCTCAAATAGAAGGATTAAAATGGATTAGAGTTATGTATTCTTATCCAGAGTCAATAACTGAAGAATTAGTAAAAGTAATTAAAAAATACGATAATATATGTAATTACTTTGATATGCCGATACAACATGCTAGTAATAGAGTTTTAAAATTAATGAATAGAAAAACTACTAAAGAAGATATATTATCAAAAATAAACATGATAAGAAGTTATATACCAGATGCTACTTTAAGAACTAGTATAATAGTAGGTTTCCCAGGTGAAACTGAACAAGACTTTAAGGAGCTTTCAGAATTCATAAAAGAAGCTCAATTTGACAAATTAGGAGTGTTCACTTACTCTAGAGAAGAAGATACTCCAGCTGATAAACTTCCAAATCATCTTGATGAGGAAACAAAAGTTGAAAGACAAGAAAGATTAATGATGATTCAACAAAGAATATCAGAAGAAAAGAACAATAATAAAGTAGGTAACAAATACGAAGTATTAGTTGAAGAACAAATCGAAGACAACGTATATGTAGGAAGAACTATGTACGACGCAGAAGAGATTGATACAGTAGTATATATTAAATCTATAAGAAATCTTCACGTAGGGGAATTTGTAAATGTGATTATAACTGATGCTTTAGAGTATGATCTAATGGGGGTAATAGAAGATGAATTTACCAAATAAGCTGACATTGCTTAGAATATGCCTTATACCAGTATTTGTGATACTTATGATATCACAAATAAACAATTTCTTTTTACTATCATGTATAGTATTTATATTAGCATCTATAACAGACTTCTTAGATGGAAGAATAGCTAGAAAACGCAATTTAGTTACTGATTTCGGGAAGTTTATGGACCCACTAGCAGACAAATTATTAGTATTATCTGCTTTAATATGCATGATAGAATATGATTTAGTTGCTGGTTGGATGGTAATAATAATCGTTGCAAGAGAGCTTACAGTAAGTATTTTAAGAGCAATTGCTTCTGATAATGGAAAGGTAATAGCTGCAAGTGGTGGAGGAAAAATAAAAACTACAAGCCAAATGATAGCTATAATACTACTACTAATAGGAGCTAATTACTCAAATGAAACTATAGTATTTATTGGAACAATAGCTATGTACATTGCTACAATATTTACACTTTACTCAGGAATAGACTATTTATATAAAAATAGAGAGTTATTTATGAATAGTAAATAAAAATAATTTAAAAGAGTTGCTTACTTTTATATAGTGAAATATAAAAAGTAGCAACTCTTTTTTTATACAAACAATAAAGATGAGTTTTGTAAACTGTATAAAAATATTTTATATAGATATTTTTGTATGATTAAAGGTATAAGATTTTAAAGATTTGTTTATAAAATAAATATAAAATGAAAAAATAAATAGGCTAAAGGGTATAAAAATAATTGATTAATCACATTGACGGAAAAACCTTTATAAGTTATAATTAATATACAAGCGAACAAATGTTTGTTTTTATAAAATTAGTAAATTATATATGGAGGAATAAATAATTATGACTATAGAAAAAGAAAAATTAGACGCGTTAAATCACGTCTTAGGAAAAATAGAAAAAGACTTTGGAAAAGGATCAATAATGAGATTAGGTGAAGCTTCATCTATGGTAGTTGACTCTATATCAACAGGTTCAATAGGGCTTGATATAGCAGTAGGTATAGGTGGACTTCCAAGAGGTAGAATAGTTGAAATCTACGGACCAGAATCTTCAGGTAAGACAACTGTAGCACTTCACACAGTTGCAGAAGCTCAAAGAAATGGTGGAATAGCAGCTTTCATAGATGCTGAACATGCCCTAGACCCAGTTTATGCAAGAGCATTAGGTGTAGATGTTGATAACCTTATAATATCTCAACCAGATACAGGTGAACAAGCTCTAGAGATAACTGAGGCATTAATAAGAAGTGGTGCGATAGACATAATCGTAATAGACTCAGTTGCTGCATTAGTGCCAAAAGCAGAAATCGAAGGGGATATGGGAGACTCTCACGTAGGATTACAAGCTAGACTTATGTCTCAAGCGCTTAGAAAATTAACAGGTTCAATTAAAAAATCAAACTGTGTTGCAATATTCATAAACCAACTTAGAGAAAAAGTAGGTATAATGTTTGGAAATCCAGAAACTACAACTGGTGGACGTGCGCTTAAATTCTACTCTTCAGTTAGATTAGATGTAAGAAAAATAGATACAATAAAACAAGGTGATAAAATTTTAGGAAGTAGAACTAGAGTTAAGGTAGTAAAAAATAAAGTTGCTCCACCTTTCAAACAAGCTGAATTTGACATAATGTATGGAGAAGGAATATCAAAAATAGGTGACTTATTAGATATAGCTGCAAATGTAGATATAGTTAAAAAATCTGGTTCTTGGTACAACTATCAAGATATAAAACTAGGACAAGGTAGAGAGAATGTTAAGAAATTCTTAGCTGATAATATGGATTTAACAAATGAAATAGAAGAAAAAGTAAGAAAATATTATAAATTAGGTCCAGAATATAGAAACTTAGAAGAAGATGAGTTAGATGAAAACATGCAAGATTCAAATGATGTTACAGGTGAATAATAATTGTTATAAACCTCCTATTAGCTTGACACATGCTAGAAAAAATTATAAAATTAAATGAGGTAAAGTATTCTAATTTAATATAATTTTTTGTTGTCAATTAGAAAGTATTATTAATAAGTTTCGATTGACAAATAAGTTATCTATTTTTTTTAGATAACTTTAAGAGCAGTATTCCAAGATTATAAATGTAATACTTATCATATTAAAAAATGTTAGCTTTTTATCTTAAAAAATAGATTGTTAACCTAAATAAATGTGAAAATAAGGAGTAATATTGAATTTTGGGATTAAATAACAAAGGAGGTGGATGTCATAGTAGTAACAGCAATTATAGCAGCAGTAGTTGGTTTGGCTATAGGAATTGTAGCTGGATATTTTACAAGAAAAAATATATCAGAAGCAAAGATTGGCGAAGCAGATAGCTTAGCTAAGAATATAATAGATCAAGCAAACAAAGATGCAGAAACAATTAAAAAAGAAAAACTTTTAGAAGCAAAAGAAGAAATTCATAAATTTAGAAGTGACGCTGAAAAAGAAAATAGAGAAAGAAGAAATGAATTACAAAAATATGAAAGAAGAGTAATTCAAAAAGAAGAATCTCTAGATAGAAAACAACAAAGTGTGGAAAACAAAGAATCTAATTTAAATCAAAAGTTGAAAGCTGTAGACGAAAAACAAAAAGAAGTAGAAGCTATAAAAGCAAAACAACTTGAAAAATTAGAGGATATATCAGGTATTACTAGTGAAAAAGCAAAAGATATAATACTAAGTAATGCTGAAAAAGAAGTAAGACACGAAATGTCAATAATGATTAAAGAAATTGAAACTCAAGCTAAAGAAGATGCAGAAAAGAAATCGAGAGAGATTATTGGGTATGCAATTCAAAAATGTGCAGCAGACCATGTTGCCGAAACTACAGTAACAGTAGTTAATCTACCAAATGATGAAATGAAGGGTAGAATAATAGGTAGAGAAGGTAGAAATATTAGAACATTAGAAACTCTAACAGGAATTGATTTAATAATAGATGATACTCCTGAAGCAGTAATATTATCTGGATTTGATCCTATTAGAAGGGAAATAGCTAGAATAGCATTAGAAAAACTTATATCAGATGGAAGAATCCATCCTGCAAGAATAGAAGAAATGGTTGAAAAAGCTAAGAAAGAAGTGGACAACATCATAAAAGAATATGGTGAACAAGCTATATTTGAAACAGGTGTTCACAGTCTACATCCAGAATTAGTTAAACTATTAGGTAGACTTAACTATAGAACAAGTTATGGACAAAATGTTTTAAAACACTCTATAGAAGTTGCTCACATAGCTGGTATTATGGCAGCCGAAATAGGTGCTGATATTAAATTAGCAAAAAGAGCTGGTTTACTTCACGATATAGGTAAGGCAGTTGACCATGAAATGGAAGGTACACATGTTGAAATAGGTATGGACTTACTTAGAAGATATAAAGAATCTAAAGATGTTATACATGCTATGAGTACTCACCATGGCGACTATGAACCTCAAACTGTTGAAGCAGTATTAGTTACTGCAGCAGATGCAATATCTGCAGCTAGACCAGGTGCTAGAAGAGAAACACTAGAAGCTTATATTAAGAGATTAGAAAAACTTGAAGAAATTGCAAATTCATACGACGGTGTAGAAAAATCATTTGCAATTCAAGCTGGTAGAGAAATCAGAATAATGGTTAAACCAGAAAAAATTAATGATGAAGAAATACATCTATTAGCTAGAGATATAACTAAAAAGATCGAGGAAGAACTTGAATATCCGGGTCAAATAAAAGTTAGTATAATCAGAGAAACAAGAGCTGTAGAATACGCAAAATAATAATTAAAAATAGCCTCTCTTGAATTATTTCAAGAGAGGTTTTTTGTATAGAAATGTATTTATGGTAAATTATATATTTAAATGATATAATTTATATATATAAAACTCTATCATAAAGATATTAAATTCTACAGTTAATTTTACAAGAAGAAGGAGAGGGGGCTTGCTATGAGTCAGTTTATAAATATTAACTCTCAATTAGACGCATTAAGAATGAAAGAATTTGAAAAAAAATTTTATGAAAGAATATCTGATGATGTGAAAATAGTACCAAAAGTAACGCCTTTTAAAGGTATAAATACAGATTTAATGTACATTAAAGATAATAAAGTATTATTTGTGAAATTTATGGATACTTCAGAAGAGATATTTTCAATATTAGATGAAGAATTAATCGAAGTGATGAATGAAGAGTTTAACTTATTAAGATTAAAAATGGCACAACATCACAAAAATATTTCTTATAATTTTATCTATATAATGCCGTATGTTGAAATTGATGATAAATATGAATTTGAGGAATTTGTAGATAATAATATAATAGACAAGAAAAAGTTAAATCAAATTATTGAAAAAGAAATATTTGTAGATAATTATTTAAAAGATGTAAATAATGAGATAGAGTTAAACATGTATATTTTGGATGTATGTCCAGAATACTATACTTTAAATAATGAAATGCATATAAATAAAGACTTTAAAAAGATTACATTTGTAAATGATGATTATGAATATAGTGCCACTATGATTGAAAAAAATCAGCTTATTAATGCACTATCAATTAATTATGGCAATAATATATTTAATGGTGGTTCTGGAAGCGGTAAAACAACAATTATGTTGTCTAGGGCAATTAAATTAGCGCGTGTATACCCACAACATAGATTTGTTATATTTGTATCTTCAAAAAAACTGTATAATCAACTAAAAGAAGAGATAAATATTTTGTATAAAGAAAATTCTAATTTAGAAGTTCATACATTATCTACATTTTTATTTAAATTAGCTAAAAAATTCAATTTGATAGCTGATTATAGAATGTTTAAACAAGATTATGAAAAGTATCTAAATAATTTAATTAAACAGGCTAGAAACGTAATAAAAAATAAAAATATGTTTAAAGGAATATTTATAGACGAAGCTGAAAACTTTAAAAATGAAGAAATTGATTTTATTTCAGAATTTTTATATAAAACAAAAAATATATTTGATTTATATTACTGTGAAGCTTTAAATATAACTAATGATTTAAATATATTTAAAAATAAACAAGATATAAAACTAGATAAAATGGTTTCTTTAGATATAAATTATAGGCAAAGTAAAAGCCTAGTTGAGTTTGTAAATAGATTCTGTGAAAATTCAAATCATTATATAAAGAATTTAAGACCTCTTATAGATAATGATATATATTCATTAACTAAATCAATTCATAAAAAAGGACAAGATCCAGAAATAATAAAAGTAAGCGATTTAGAAGAACAGATAGAATCTATTTTATGGGAAATTGATTATTTAACTAATAAAAAAGGATTAAATTATTCAGATATAGCTATAGTATATCCATATAATAAGAAAAAATTAAAGAATGGAAAAACGATTTACTTCCAATATATTTTAAGAAAAGCTTTAGAAGAAGCCAAAATACCTTATATGATGGCTGAGGATGAAATAACAAAAATAACAAAAAAAATAGGTATAACAATTTCAAATATATATGGAATAAGAAATTTAGAATACAAAGCAGTAATTTTTTGTGAATTAGAAATGCTATACAATCAAACAATTGGTGATACAAAACAAGATTATCAAATAAATGATTTTGTAGGGGATTTAAATAAAATATATTTAGCTATAAACGTGCCTACAGAGTATCTAAAAATTATAACTACATTTAATGAAGATTCAAGCGAGATAATTAAAATTTTAATTAAATCTAGACAGTAAAATAACTTAATTATACAAAGTAATTTATAAAAATCACTTTAATCATGAAAATAATAAAGCGAATTTTTTAGTTAAATAATAAACTTAATATTGGGAAGGATAAAAGATATGGATGAATCAAAAATACTTACAAAGCAAGAGTTAAAATTATACGATGAATTTTCAATAAATTTTAATCCTAAAACGAAAAGAGACTATTTATTGAAAATAATATATTTTAAAAAGTTTGTAGAAGGACAGTATTTATTAGAAGTAGATAAAGATGATTGTTGTAGATTTATGGATCACATAAAAGAAAAATACGCAAAATCTACAACAGAAAAAATATATAGTTATTTACATAGTTTTTATTCATTTTTATATAGAAATAAATATATGGAGATAAATCCATTTAATTATGTACAAAAACCTATAGTTACTAGAGAAAAAGGAAAAGATGATGTCCTTAGCATTCAAGAGATAAATAAACTTATAGACTCACTATATAAATTAAATGCAAGAGATAGACTTATAATGGTATTTTTAACTACTACAGGGTGTATGTTAAATGAATTAGTAGCAGTTAAGTGGAAAGATTTAATTGTAGACGACAAAGATAATTACTATGTAAGATTAGGAAAAGGTAAAAAAGAAAGAATAGTAAAACTACATCCTTATTGTTTTAAACTTATAGAAGATTATAGATATCACTCAGGATTAAGTGAAGTAATACTTCCTACTGATGACTATATATTCACAACACAAAAGAGCAATTCTATAACTGATAGAAATGTAAGAATAATAGTTAAAAAAGCATTTGAATTAGCAGGGCTTAAAAATTATTCGGCAAAAGACTTAAGGCATTCTTATGCAGCTATAAGTTTAATGTTGGGAGCAGATAAAGAAGATATTCAAAAACAACTTGGTTGGAGTGATAAATATTACGCAATAAGATATAAAAATGTAATTGATTTTGTGGATAGCGAGAGTATAGATTATATGATGCAAAAAGAGAATATGAACATAAATAAAAAATAATAATAATGCACTAAAAAGATAATAATATTATTGAAACATAATGATACTTTTAGATATCAAAATATGATAAATTAGAACAAATTAAAAAAAAGTATTGTTATAGTTCGTCAAATTATATATAATTATGATGTTAAAAAGAAATGAATTAAGGACGGTGCGCAAATATGGATAATAAATATAGTACATATTCTAATCCTCTTACTGAAAGATATTGCAGTAAAGATATGAGTTATATATTCTCTCCACAATTTAAGTTCTCAACTTGGAGAAAGTTATGGGTAGCTCTTGCAGAAGGTGAAAAAGAGCTAGGAATAAATATAACAGATGAGCAAATAGCAGAATTAAAAGCTCATATAGATGATATAAACTTTGATGATGCGAAAAGAATTGAAAGAGAAGTAAGACATGATGTTATGAGTCACGTTCAAGCTTATGGAATCCAATGTCCAAAAGCAAAAGGTATAATACATTTAGGTGCTACTTCAGCTTATGTTGGAGATAACACAGATGTAATACAAATGGACGAAGCTTTAAAATTAATAAGAGTTAAATTAGTAAACTTAATAAACAACTTAAAACAATTTGCTCTTAAAAATAAAGATATACCAACTCTAGGATTTACTCATTTCCAAGCAGCTCAGCTTACAACAGTTGGTAAAAGAGCGACTTTATGGGCTCAAGATTTAATAATAGACTTAGAAGACTTAAACTACAGATTAGCTAATATGAAACTTAGAGGAGTTAAAGGTACTACTGGTACTCAAGCAAGTTTCGTGGCTTTATTTGAAGGTGACACTGCTAAAATAAAACAATTAGATAAAATAGTATGTAATAAAATGGGATTTGAATCATCTTATGCTGTAAGTGGACAAACATACACTAGAAAATTAGACTCTCAAGTTTTAAACGTACTAGCAGGGATAGCTCAAAGTATGCATAAAATGACTAATGACATAAGATTACTTCAACATCTTAAAGAATTAGAAGAACCATTTGAAAAGAAACAAATAGGTTCATCAGCTATGGCATATAAGAGAAATCCAATGAGAAGTGAAAGAATATCATCACTTTCAAAATTCATAATAGCAGAATCTATTTCTCCAGCTATGGTAGAAGCTACTCAATGGTTAGAAAGAAGTTTAGATGACTCTGCTAATAAGAGACTTTCAATACCACAAGCATTTATGGCAGCTGATGCTATACTTGAAATAGGTATAAATATCACTGACGGATTAGTAGTTTATGAAAGCATGATAAATAAACACATAAATGAAGAACTACCATTTATGGCTACTGAAAATATATTAATGGAAGCTGTAAAAAGAGGTGGAGATAGACAAGAATTACACGAAGAAATAAGAGAGTTATCTATGAAAGCAGCTTATAGAGTTAAACATGAAGGTTTAAACAATAACTTAATAGACTTAATATTAGAATCTGACAAATTCGACATGTTAAAAAGAGAAGAAATATCAGATATATTAGATCCTATGAAGTTCGTAGGTAGAGCTCCAGAACAAGTTGTAGAGTTTGTAGAAGAATACTTAAATCCAGCAATAGAGCCATTTAAAGAATTTATAGGTGATTTAGACGTAGATTTAAAAGTTTAATTTTTTAAATAAAATATTGTATAAATAGATTATTAAAACTCCTAGAGATAAAATATATTTCTAGGAGTTTTAATATATAATAAATCAAAAAATATAATGAAATTAAAAATATTAATAAAATATATCCAAAAAATATTGTACTAAAAATAACTTTAGTGTAAAATATACAAAGAAAATAAAATAATGCAATCTGAGGTGATCAAATGAAATGTATAGTGACAGATACAATAAGCTTTTTATCAAACACATTTCCAAAAATTTATTCTAGTTTATACTTAAACTATTTAAAACAATATTCTGGATTATATGATGTAAATAAAACTCAATTAAGAGCATTAGTATTTATGAGAAATTATGGCGAAATAAGTATGACGGAATTATGTGCTAAGTTAAATATAGAAAAGGGAAGTTTAACTAGTATGATAGATGACTTGAGTAAAAAGGGATATGTTTATAGGGAGAAAAATCTTAAAGACAGAAGAAAATATATGATAGTTATAACTGAAGAAGGTAAACAAATAGCTGCTGACTTCACAGAAAAACTAAGCAACGATTTAGAAGAGAAATTCTTTAAATTAAATAACGAAGATCGAGAAAAATATCTAGAGGCTATAGAAACTCTAGAGACTTTATTAAATAAAAGTGAATTAAACTAATAAATTAAAGGGGATATGATAACGTATCCCCTTTAATATTTCTATTAAATTTTTATGTACTAAGCATTTGCCATAGCAGTTTTATAAGCTTTTAATCCTTCTGCTAATAATTTACCAGCAACTTTAAGATCTTCTTCTTTTAATATGTAAGCAAGTCTTACTTCATCGCGTCCAAGACCAGGAGTTGCATAGAAGCCTTCAGCAGGAGTAGCCATTACTGTTGCATTATCCATACGGAAATCAGTTAACATCCATTTTACAAAGTCTTCAGCATTGTCAACAGGAAGTTTAGCAACTATATAGAAAGCACCCATAGGTTTTTCGCATATAACACCGTCTACTTTCATTAATTCATTATATAATGTATCTCTTCTCTTGCAGTATTCTTCATTTACTTGTTTTAAATAAGAAGCTGGAGTTTCGTTAAATAAGGCAGCAGCACCTATTTGTTCTATAGTAGCTATACAAAGTCTACCTTGGCATAATTTCATTATTTCGCCTATTAATTCAGAATTTTTACAAGCTATAGAACCTATTCTAGCACCACAAGCACTATATCTCTTAGATACAGAGTCAATTATTACACATCTATCTTCTATTTCTTTTACATTACCAAAACTAGTATAGTCAAGTCCTTCATATATGAATTCTCTATAAACTTCATCAGCAATAATCCATAAATCATATTCTTTGGCTATTTCAGCTAGCATATAGACTTCTTCTTTTGTATAAACACAACCAGTTGGATTACCTGGATTAGATACTAATATACCTTTAGTTTTGTCATCTATTTGAGCTACTATTTTTTCTTTTGGAGGAAGATGGAATCCGTCTTCAGCTTTAGTAGTTATAGGTTTAACTTCCATATTAATAGATTGACCAAATCCGTTATAGTTAGTATAGAAAGGTTCAGGTATTAAAATATTGTCTCCTGGGTCACATATAGCCATAAATGTGAATAATAAAGCTTCACTACCACCATTAGTTACTAAGAAATCTTCTTTATCAAAATGCATATCATAAGTTTCATAGTATTTTTGTAAAGCATCTATTAATTCAGGGAGACCTTGAGAGCCCGCATATTCAAGAACAGGTTCATTGAAGTTTTTAACGGCTTTAAAGAAACATTCTGGTGTTTTTATATCAGGTTGTCCGATATTTAAATGATAAACTTTAACACCGTCTGCTTTAGCTTGAGCAGCAAATGGTGCAAGTTTTCTGATTGGAGAAGCTTGCATAGATTTTAATCTTTTAGAAAATTTCATAGAAGAATACCCCCTTGTATATTTAAAAATAAAGTTAGATTTATATATGTTAATCTATTAATATATTAGCATAATTTGGTAAAAAAATCATAAATTCTAAGCAATAAGAAATCGTATTAAAATTACAGAAATAATGCAAAAAGTCATCGAAACAATACTTTGTCATTTTATTTTAGATACTAAGGATAAAATACGTAAAATTTAAATTAAATATTATGTTTAAATGAATAATATATAAATTATTTTTCTAAATAGTTATAAAAAAGTTTTGTGAAAATCTATAGTTAAAAATCATCAATATAGATATAATAAAAAGGAGAAAAAAGATAAGTAAAAGGAGATAGCAATGAAATTTATATCATGGAATGTCAATGGAATAAGAGCCTGTGTCACAAAAGGATTTTTAGACTTTTTTAAAGAAATAGATGCAGATATATTTTGTTTACAAGAAACGAAACTTCAAGAAGGACAAATAGATTTAGAGTTGAATGGATATCATCAATACTGGAATTATGCCGAGAAAAAAGGTTATTCAGGAACTGCCATATTTACAAGACAAAAACCACTATCTGTAAATTATGGCATACAAATAGAAGAACACGATAAAGAAGGAAGAGTAATAACATTAGAATTTGAGAATTTTTATTTTGTAACAGTATATACTCCAAATTCACAAAGTGAATTAAAAAGATTAGATTACAGAATGAGATGGGAAGATGACTTTAGAAAATATCTACTTGACTTAAATTCTAAAAAAGGAGTTATAGTTTGTGGGGATTTAAATGTAGCCCACAAAGAAATAGATTTGAAAAATCCAAAAACAAATAGAAAAAATGCAGGATTTACGGATGAGGAAAGAAATAAATTTACTGAACTATTAGATAGTGGATTTATAGATACATATAGATATTTTAATCCGGATAAAGAAGGTGTATACTCATGGTGGTCTTATAGATTTAAGGCTAGAGAAAAGAATGCTGGATGGAGAATAGATTATTTCTGTACTTCAAAAGACTTAGAAGATAATTTAGTAAGTGCAGATATACATACTGAAATATTAGGTTCAGATCACTGCCCAATAGAATTAGTAGTAAAAGATTTAAAATAAAATTATATAGAAGTAAAAAGAAGCTGTTTTATTAGTAAATATAAACTAATATAATAGCTTCTTTTTACTTCAAATAATTTAAGTATTTTTATTATTTTTTGTATTAAGCAGAAATTTATTTTTTCTCCCCATATTATAAGCCGCATTGATTACTTTTTTTTCTTCCTTTGTCAGTTCTCTTTTTAACATATTTTTAAACTCACCAAATAGCTTATCATAATCAATTTTCAATTTTTGTTTTTCCTTTTTAGAAAGATTATAAGTATAAGTTTCTGGTTTAATGTTTTTATTATTTATTTTTTGAAAAACAAGTGATGTATAATAGGCATCATTTAAGGCATTATGATACTTTTTATCTTGTTCTAACTCTAATATAGAAATAGCATTTTGTAGTCCAATACATTTGCCAACAGGATTATTAAAAAATCTTGAGGCATGTTGTTGAATATTGATATACATTGTTGGAAGATTGTTTAAAGATAGATTGTAAAAAAGTATATTTCTATAAAGTTCTTTTAAATCATTTGTTCCCCAAGTACCGAATATAGTATTTTTTGAGCCTATAAATTGTAAAAAGTCTTTATATACATCTTTAAAAGAAGGTGCATTTTTAAGATCAGAATTTGAAATACCGGTCATTTTCTTTACAAAAGGATGTATGTCTTTATATATTTCAGACTTTATATAACTTGAAAAAGTATCCAGTATATTTAAATTAGAATCTAATTTAATAGCACCAATTTGGATTATTTCAAATGGACATTTAGCATTTGAAACAGTTTTATTATTAACCCTATCAAAGCCCTGGTTAAATTCTAAATCAAAAATTATATAATTCATAATAATTTCTCTCCTAAAATCTGTATAGTTGTATAATATATTTCTGTCGCATATTTAAAAATTTTCAAATCTTGAATAAATGAATTTATTATCATCAAAATTGGATTATATATATTTAATTATAGCATTAAATCGATAAAAAATATGCCTTTAGTATTAATATATGATAAATTTAATTTTTGTTATTAGAATAAAATAAATAAAATATATTGCACATTTTTATAAAATTTTATATAATAAGTAAAACGTTAAAACCGAATGAAATGCGTAAAAAAACGAATAAAATACGGATTTATTTGAGATTGTAGGGGGAGCATTTTTTTATGAAAGAACAAATTCATGTAATAGACAAAAGAAAAGTGAGCAATGAAGAACTAAAACAAATACTATTAGAAAACAAAAACATAAAATTTGTATCTCTAGTGGGTGTTGACCTTGGAGGAAATGCAACAGATGAAAAAATACCAGTTAGTTTATTATTAGATGATGTAGATGACTTTTTAAAATCTGCAATACAAACAGATGGTTCGAGTGTTGAACTGCATAATATAGCTACATTAAATAATGCTAAAGTAGATTTAATGCCAGATCAAGACTGTAATTGGTATGTTGATTATAATTTACAAAATATAGATAAAGAAACAGGACTTCCAGTAGGGACTCTTAAAATACCGGCTCTTTTAATACATGACAATAAAAGAGTAGGTTCTAGAGGAATACTTAGAAAAGCACAGTCAAACTTTAAAAAGTCATTAATTGAAATATTTACTGAATATCCAAAAGTATTAAAGAGTATAGGTGTGGATAGTGTAAATGATATAGAAGATATTGTCTTAACTGCAGCTACAGAATTAGAATTCTGGGTAAATACTCCAGAAGATAAAGCTGATTTAGAGCAATTATCTGTATCACAAAGTTTAAAAGAACAATACTGGAAAAGAACTCACGGAATAATAAGAACTTGTTTGGAACAATCATTAGAAAAATTAGAGAAAATGGGAATATCTCCAGAAATGGCTCACAAAGAAGTTGGTGGGATTGCTAGTTCTATAACTAGAGATGGAAAAACTAAACATGCTATGGAACAGCTTGAAATATCTTGGAAATTTGACACTCCAATACAAGCAGCTGATAATGAAATGGCAGTAAGGGAAGTAGTAGAAGATATATTCACAATAAATGGTTTAGAGGTTACATTTAAAGCAAAACCAATTCAAGGTGTTGCAGGAAGTGGTGGACATACTCATTTTGGCGTAAGTTTAATTCTTAAAGATGGAACATTTAAAAACTTATTTGCACCAAAAGATATGACAAAGGATTACTTAAGTGAAATAGGATATGGTGCTTTAATGGGACTTTTACATAATTATGAAGTTATAAATCCTATAGTTACTAATAGTATAGATGGATTTGAGAGACTTGTACCAGGATTTGAAGCTCCAGTTTGCATAGTTACTTCATTAGGACATACTTATGAAACACCATCTAGAAATAGATCTGTACTTGTAGGACTTATAAGAGATGCTAAAAAACCTAAATCACTTAGATTTGAACTTAGATCACCAAATCCACTTTCAAATACTTATTTAGTTATGGCAGCAGGATATCAAGCTATGCTAGATGGTATAAAATTTGCAGCTAAGAGTGGTTTAGATACTAAAGCTTTAGAAAAAGAATTATCTAAAAATATCGGGGAAGAAGGTCTATATTTAGAAAAAGATAGAAAATACAGAGATGAAAACAATGTATTTGATTACTATAATGAGCAAGAAAGAAATGAAAGATTTGGTATTCCACCTGCAACAGTATATGAAAACATGTTAAATCTAGATAAATATAAAGAAAAATTAGAATGCTTAAAAGATGGAAATGTATTTACTGATAGTATAATTGACTCATTTAGATATGGTTCTCTTGATAAATGGAAAAAAGAATTAAGACATAGAATAATACATGACGATATGGAAGTATTAAGAGGTTATGTAAAATTACACAACAAAGAAAATATGGATGCTTTAGATGAAGTTAACTGGAATAAAATTTCAGATATAAAATTCAATATCATGAAAGATACCTTAACTAGAAAATCATTATTTACAAGAATAAACGATGCTATAGATGCTAAAGACTATGAAAAAGTTTCAACACTACAATTAGAGCTTAGCAAATATATGGAAGAAATAAGAGTATTATATTCAAACTATAAAAAGAATATTTATTAATTTTAGATTCAAACTGCTACATAGATGGAAAATTCCAGATATGTAGCAGTTTTTTTAATGAATAATACAAAATTATATTTATATACTTAAATATATTATATAAATTAAAATTTAAAAATATGAAATAGTACAAAGATTATAATTATATATGACGCAAATTTTCTTAAATAATGGGATGTAACCTTTGAAAATAAATTTAAATCAAATGTAATTATAATAATTAATAAAGTGAGAATAAAAATATTTAAATTAAAGAAAGTTATAAATTTAAAAAGACACGTTATATGAATTAGAAAAAATATAAAACAACTTATAAGCAAAAATCTATTATATTTAGATAAAATAGGCAAAATTTTATTTATCAATTTTCTTACATTTAAGATGTTTATTTTAAAATAAATATCTTGTAGAAGGTATGAAAGTAAGTTAACAAACAAGATGAGTGTACATATAATTCCGCTTATGATGCCTAATATTTTAATCATAAGATCCCTCCTCAATATAAAATATCTGTTAATAATTATATATTTAAGAAGATGACAAAAAAGTATATATTAGATACAAGAATATATAATTTTTTAGTATGTTACAATTTTGTTAAATAATAAAATTAGGCATAATTTAAAGGAATTATAATTCTAAAAATAGAATATATAAATATAAAATATATTTATTAAATAGAAGATAATTTTTATTTATATGTTTAGTAGGATTTTAATACTTGGCGAAAAATCAGCATTATATTTTTAAATAATTGGTGCAATGAATTTACTATTTTTTTAGGATGTTATGTAGTATAGAAGGTAACTTATATTATATGTTGTAAATAACAAAAATAAATTTTTGGAATATTTATAATATATATTCTTTTAGTTATCGTCTAATAATTATAAAAGTAAAAAGAGGGGAGCCGATTTTATGAAGCGTAAATTAGTGCAAGAAAGTTTAATTTATTGTATCTTACCAATAATTGCAATCGCAGTTTTTTATAATCAATATCCAAGTATTCCATGGGTAATTTTAACTGTTGGTTTTTTATATACTTTTTATACTAAGAAAAAAGAAAATAGAATAAACTACACATTTTCAGCATTTTTTATAATGTTTAGTATTTACTTTATAATGACAAACAATATAAAAGGTGATGCATTAATCCAATTTAACTTAGGTTTTATTATGTTTTTAGCTATAGGAATATTAATATTAGAGACTATGGATCTTAGTATATGTAAAATTGCTTTTCAAGATATACTTATGATGTTAGGGGAAAATAAGATGAGTATATATAAAATAGGCAAAAAGAGCAAAGTAAGCTTAAACTTAAAAAAATTATCCACAATAATTATATTAGAACTATTAAGCTGTGATTTAATAGGAATTTACTGTATAAATATTAAGAATATTGGCAATTTAAGTTATCTAGTAAGTTATGAAATTTTAGCAATTATAATATTTACTTTAGTTGAATTATATCAATTAAATATAATTAGAAGCAAAATAAAATACATAAAATATAATAATACAAAGCTTATGAAAGAAAAAGTTGATTTAGGTAAAGTTATTAACTTAGAACAATATAGATAATATAAGAAAAGAGGTTGTTTAACAACCCCTTTATTTTTTTACTAAAAGACGAGAAGTCTCCTATGTCATGAGCGAA
>CAMEPL010000006.1 GCA_945931665.1 uncultured Clostridium sp.
GCACAATAATAAAAAGGGGAATTTTTTTATTATTAAAGAATACAAAAATTTTTATAAATAGGGGGAAAATATGAGTAAATATAAATCAATTGTAATAAAAAGAGGTCCTAAAGGTTGGGGTGGACCTTTAACTATAGTTCCAACTGAGATAAAAAACAAAATATTAGTTGTGACAACAGGTGGTTTTCCATCAATAGCTGAATATATAGCTGACATGAGCGGATGTACATTAATAGATGGATTTAAAACTATCGTACCAGATGAAGAAGTTGCACTAGCTATTATAGATTGTGGAGGTATAGCTAGATGTGGTATTTATCCTAAGAATGGGATACCAACTATGAACTTGAATGCAAGTGGAAAATGTGGACCATTATCTAATTTTATAACAGAGGAACTATATGTTTCAGATGTGAAGAAAAACAATATTTCTTTTTATGAATAAAATATACCATCTAACTTTTTAATTATAATTCAAAATAAATTTAACATTGAGGTTTTAACTAAAATCAAAAATGAATAAAATAGAATAAAAGTATAATAAGTTTACATATAAATTTGCTATACTTTTTATTTATTGCAAAAGATATTACGTAAATACCCCAAAGTTATTTAAAGTTTAACAATATTGACAAATAATATAGCCGATATTAAAATGGACTTTAAAAAGAACCTATGTAAAAATAAAAGTTTAATAACTTGAAAATATAATGAGTATTAGATATAAGAATGGATAAATTAAGGTATATAAAAATAATGTGGAAATTATCTATGTTGTTTAAATTATAACTAATATACCCAAACTAAAAAAATGATAATATTTAGAAATTAATTATAATTTATAGCAAAATCGGTTAATAATCATGAAAAATAAATAAGTTATAGGAGGAAAGTATGTCAATTTCAAAGGAAACAATGCTTGAGATGTATAAAAGAATGGATCAAGCTAGAAAATTTGAAGAAAAAGTATGTTACTTTTTCTCAAAAGGTATGATACATGGAACTACCCATTTATCTATAGGACAAGAAGCATCAAGTGTTGCAGCAGTTATGGCACTTGAGGACGGGGATTTAGTTTCGATGACACATAGAGGTCATGCTTTGTCTATTGGTATGGGAATAGACCTAAACAAAATGATGGCAGAATTAATGGGAAAAGTTACAGGATATTGTAAAGGTAAAGGTGGATCAATGCACATAGCTGATATAGAATCTGGAAATTTAGGTTCTAATGGTGTTGTAGGTGGAGGTCTTACATTGGCTCCAGGAGCAGCTCTTACTCAAAAATACAAAAAGACTGGTAAGATTGTTTTATGTTCTTTCGGAGACGGGGCATCAAACGAAGGATCATTCCATGAAGGGGTAAACCTTTCTTCTGTTTGGAAATTACCAGTCATTTTTTATTGTGAAAATAATCTATATGGAATGTCTACTGCACAATCTAAAGTTATGAATGTAGAAAATGTAGCAGATAGAGCATCTAGTTATGGAATACAAAGTTTTATAGTTGATGGATATGATGCAGTAGCAGTTTATGAAACGGTCCAAAAAGCTGCTGATATATGCAGAAAAGGAGAAGGGCCAGTATTAGTAGAAGCAAAAACTTACAGATGGGCAGGTCATTCTAAATCAGATAAAAATGTCTATAGAACTGAAGAAGAAATAGATTCATGGAGAGAAAAAGACGGACTTAAAAAATTAAGAGATAAAATATTAGAATTAGGATATGCAACTGAAGAAGAGTTACAAGCATTAGAAACACAAGTAGATAAAGATATTGAGGATGCAGTTGAATTTGCTAAAAATAGCCCAGAACCAACATTAGATACATTAGAACAGGATGTATATGCTGACTAATTAAGATTATGGACGGAAGGATTTGCGAGGAGGTTTAATAAACATGCAAATGAAAGAAATAACATATAAAGAGGCCCTAAGAGAAGCTATGGTTGAGGAAATGAGAAGAGATGAAGATATTGTATTCTTAGGAGAAGATATCGGAATTTATGGAGGAGGATTCGGGGTTTCTGTTGGAATGATAGAGGAATTTGGTCCGGAAAGAATATTAGAAACACCAATATCAGAGGCAGCCATAGCGGGATGTGCAGCAGGGGCAGCAGCAACTGGTTTAAGAACTATAATGGAAATTATGTTTAGTGACTTTATAACAATAGCCATGGATGTAATCGTAAATCAAGCAGCAAAAATGAGATACATGTTTGGAGGAAAAGCACAAGTTCCAATGGTAGTTAGATGTCCAGGTGGCTCAGGAACAGGAGCAGCAGCACAACATTCACAAAGTTTAGAAGCATGGATGTGTCATATACCAGGAGTTAAAGTTGTTGCACCATCGACTCCCGCTGATGCAAAAGGACTATTAAAAGCGGCGATAAGAGATAACAACCCAGTAATCTTCTATGAAAATAAATTATTATATAAAACTACAGGATTAGTTCCAACTGAAGATTATGTAATAGAACTAGGAAAAGCAAACATAACTAGAAGTGGTTCAGATATCACAGTAGTAACTTATGGTAGAATGTTGGAAAGATGTGAAGCTGCGGCAGAGACTTTAAAAGATGAGAATATAAATGTTGAAATAATAGACTTAAGAACTTTATATCCAATGGATAAAGATACAATAATAAAAAGTGTCTGTAAAACAGGAAGAGCATTGGTAGTTCATGAGGCATCAAAAACAGGTGGATTAGGAGGAGAAATATCAGCTTCGATAGTTGAAAGTGAGGCGTTCGATTATTTAAAAGCACCTGTAAAAAGACTAGCAGGAAAAGATGTCCCAATACCATATAATCCAACATTAGAGGCAGCAGTTGTGCCAAATACAGACGAAATTATAAATACAATAAGAGAATTAGTTAATAGATAAATATAAGTAAAAATAAAGATTTTTGATTCTAGAATGAGTTGAAAATCTTTATT
This sequence comes from uncultured Clostridium sp., assembly GCA_945931665.1. Lineage (GTDB taxonomy): Bacteria > Bacillota > Clostridia > Peptostreptococcales > Peptostreptococcaceae > Intestinibacter. The sequence continues at coordinate 2,941 of CAMEPL010000006.1, forward strand.
TTTGTTTAAAGTAAAAAAAATACAACATACTTTTAAAAATCATGTAGGAAAATGAATTCCTAGGCACATTATAAATACATATAAACTAGATATATAAAAAAACTTAATTTATTTATTTTTAATTAAAAATATATTTATATAAATATTCAAAAACAATAAATATTTATTGAAAAACAATAAATATTTATTGACATATTTTGATAATAGATATATTATTAAATTTGTAAAATAAAAAGTGATTATTAACGGAAATTTTGCATAGAATATTCCTATTTTAAAATGACAACAATGTTGAAAAATTTATCTCAATTTTAATGAATTAGGAATATAATTAATTTGAAAAAAATTTTTATTTTAACTATAATGAATAAGGAATAAATATATACAAAAACTAATCAAGACCTTTAAGTTAAGAGGTCCTTTTATAACGTGTGGAAAATGAAAAATTCAAGAGGTGAAATTATGAATAGTGTTGTTATTGTTGCTGCAGGAAGCGGAAGACGAATGAATCTAGACATAAATAAACAATATATAAAATTAGACGAGAAAGAAATGATAGCTCATACGATAGATGTTTTCTATAGCAATGAAAATATAGATGAGATAATTGTCTGTATAAGAGAAGAAGAGGAATATTTTTTTGAACATGAAATACTAGATAAATATGATTTTAGGAATATAAAAATAGCCTATGGTGGAAAAGAGAGACAAGATTCTATTTATAATGGATTAAAGCAACTAGATCCAAATAGCAATATTGTTTTAATACATGATGGTGCTAGACCATTCGTAAGCCATGCAATAATAAACGAAACTATAGAAGTTGCTAAACAAAAAAAGGCAGCTGTAGTAGGGGTTCCAGTTAGAGATACAATAAAAGTAGTTGAAAATGGAGTAGTAAAAAACACGCCTGCGAGAGAAACTTTATGGTCAGCTCAAACACCACAGACTTTTGATAAAGATTTAATACTTAGAGCATATGAAAATGCATATCAAAAAAACTTTTATGGAACAGATGACTCAATGTTAGTTGAATTTTTAGGCCAAGAGGTTACAATGGTTTTAGGTTCTTATGAAAATATAAAAATTACTAATCCAGAAGATATCAATGTAGCAGAACAAATATTAGACTTAAGAAAAAAGTCAAAAGTGGGCAAAAGAATAAAAAAAATAGGATAATAATTTAAAATAGATTTTGTAAAATATAAAAAGTATATACAACTTATTTTTAGATATATGCAACGTATAGTGATAGAATGGGTCTTTAATTGAGGGAATAGGCATTTTCGGTTCGCACAATGTATAAGGGGACGAGGAGATTTATCATAGTGCGTTGCTTTTTAAATTGTAGGAGGTTAATATGAGAGTTGGTATAGGATATGATGTTCATAAACTAGTTGAAAATAGAAAATTAATATTAGGTGGAGTGGAAATTGAGCATGATAAAGGACTTTTAGGACATTCTGATGCAGATGTGTTAGTACATGCAATAATGGATGCTATTTTAGGAGCATTAGCTTTAGGGGATATCGGTAAACACTTCCCAGATACAGATCCAAAATATAAGGGAGCAGATAGTATAAAGTTATTAGAATTTGTAAATAATCTAATAGAAAGTAAAGGTTATAAAGTAAACAATATAGATAGCATAATTATCGCACAAGCGCCAAAAATGGCTCCACATATTTTAAAGATGAGAGAGAATATAGCAAAGGCTATAAATGTAGATATTGATTGCATAAGTATAAAGGCAACAACTGAGGAAGGCCTTGGTTTCACGGGAAACAAGGAAGGAATATCATGCCAGTCAATCTGTTCGCTAATTAAAGTTGACAATAAATAATAAATAATATATTATAAAATAGATTATGAAAATCATTAAAATATAACAAAAGCAATGATTAAGAAATAGTAGAAAATTTGAGTCTTTACAGAGAGGGAGCGTTGGTGAGAGTTCCTATGATGATGTTTTTGAACCAGTCTTTTAGCATAAAAACGGTAAAAAGTTTTTACGGGAGGGACCGTTATATCCCCATGAGAGAGCTTATTATAAGCTAATTAGAGTGGTACCGCGGAAATATAACCTTTCGTCTCTTTTAATAGAGATGAAAGGTTTTTTTAATACAGAAAAAAACTAAGGAGGAATAATCAGAGATGAGAATGTCAAGAATGTTAATGCCAACATTAAAAGAAATACCATCTGATGCAGAGATAACAAGTCATCAATTAATGCTTAGAGCAGGTATGATAAGAAAAATGGCATCAGGAATTTACAACCAATTACCAATGGGTATAAGAGTCTTCAGAAAAGTAGAAGATATAATCAGAGAGGAAATGAACGCTAAAGGAGCACAAGAAATATCATGTGCATTATTAGTTCCTGCTGAGTTATGGCAAGAATCAGGAAGATGGGATGTTATGGGTCCTGAAATGTTCAGATTAAAAGATAGAAATGGTAGAGATTATTGTCTTGGACCAACACATGAAGAAACTTTCACACATATAGTAAGAAATGAAATAACTTCATACAAACAACTTCCACTTAACTTATATCAAATCGAAACTAAATTCAGAGATGAAAGAAGACCAAGATTTGGTGTTATGAGAACTAGAAACTTCACAATGAAAGATGCTTACAGCTTCGATGCTGACCAAGCTGGACTAGATAAATCATATGATGATATGTTTGATGCATATACAAAAATATTTGCTAGATGTGAATTAGATAACAGCCCAGTTCAAGCAGACTCAGGAGCTATGGGTGGTTCTGCATCTGCAGAGTTCATGGTTAAATCAGAAGTTGGTGAAGATGAAATAGTATTCTGTAGTGGATGCGATTATGCTGCAAATATAGAAAAAGCAACTTCAGTTAACCACGAAGCATCAACTGAAGAAATGAAAGAAATGAGCGAAATAGAAACTCCAAATGTTCACACTATAGAAGAATTACAAGACTTCTTCAAAATGGAAGCTGGACAATTTGCAAAAACATTAATATACTATGCAGATGGAAAAACAGTAGCTGTAGTAGTTAGAGGAGACAGAGATGTTAACGAAACTAAAGTTGCTAATGCTATAGGTGGAGCTGTTGAGTTCGAACTTGCTAGCGAAGACACAATAAAAACAGTTACAGGTGCAGAAGTAGGATTTGCTGGGCCAATAGGAATAAAAACTGATTACTTATTCATAGATCAAGAAGTAGTTGACCAAAGAAATGTTATAATAGGTGCTAACAAAACTGGTTACCATATACAAAATGCTAACTTCGGTAGAGACTTCGAAGGTCAAGTTGGAGACTTCAGAAACGTTCAAGAAGGAGATAAATGTCCAAAATGTGGTCAATCTCTTGAAATAATGAGAGGTGTTGAAGTTGGTCACATATTCAAATTAGGAACTAAATACTCTGAATCTATGGGAGCTACTTTCTTAGATCAAAACGGAAAATCTCAACCAATGATAATGGGATGCTACGGAATAGGTGTTGAAAGAACTGTTGCAGCTGTAATAGAACAACATCATGACGAAAACGGAATAATATGGCCTTTAGCATTAGCTCCATATCATGTAGTAGTTGTTCCAGTTAACGTTAAGAAAGAAGAACACTTAGAAAATGCTGAAAAAATCTACAAAGAATTAGAAGCAGCTGGAGTAGAAGTATTATTAGATGATAGAAATGAAAGAGCTGGATTCAAATTCAAAGATTCTGACTTATTAGGTATACCAATGAGAATTACAGTTGGTAAAGATATAGTAGACGGAAAAGTTGAATTCAAATTAAGAAAAGAAGCTGACAAAGAAATAATATCTGTTGATGAAGTATTAGACAGAGTAAAAGCTGAATTTGTAAAAAACAACGTAAAATTAGGATAAATTAATCTAAAAAATAAAGCTCAATTACTTTATATTATGGGAATTGAGCTTTATAATAGATAGAGTAGAATTTATAAATAATAATATTGAAAATAATAGTATATAATAAAACTATTATTATTCGAAAATAGGAGGTAAAATATGAGTGAAGTAAGAGTAAGATTTGCTCCAAGTCCAACTGGATTTGTTCATATAGGTAGTTTAAGAACAGCTTTATATAACTACTTATTTGCTAAAAAAATGGGCGGAAAATATATATTAAGAGTAGAAGATACTGACAGAACTAGATTAGTTGATGGTGCTATAGAAAACATGCTAAATGCCATGAAATGGGCTGGTGTTAACCATGACGAAGGTGTTATGTTAGATGAAAACGGAAACGTAGTTCAAAAAGGTGAATATGGACCATACATACAATCAGAAAGATTAGATATATATCAACAATATATCAAACAATTATTAGATAGTGGAAAAGCATACTACTGCTTCTGTACTAAAGAAAGATTAGACGAAGTAAGAGAAAAACAAAAAGAAGCTGGTGAAACTCCAAGATACGATGGACACTGTAGAGATTTAACTCAAGAAGAAATAGATGCTAAAATAGCTGCTGGTGAACCATACGTAATAAGATTAAAATTACCAGAAAACCATGTAATAAGATTTACTGACTTAGTTAGAGGAGAAACTGAATTCAATACTAACGACTTAGATGATCAAGTATTAATAAAAACTGATGGATTCCCAACTTACCACTTTGCAGTTGTAGTTGATGACCATCTAATGAAAATAACTCACGTAATAAGAGGGGAAGAATGGGTTTCTTCAACTCCAAAACACGTTTACTTATATGAAGCGTTCGGATGGGAAGCTCCAAAATTCGTTCACTTACCAAACATACTTAATAAAGAAAAGAAAAAATTAAGTAAGAGACATGGTGACGTTGCAGTAGAAGACTTCAAGAAAAAAGGCTACTTACCAGAAGGATTAGTTAACTATGTTGCATTAGTTGGTTGGTCTCCAGAAGAAAATAAAGAAATATTCTCTATGGAAGAATTAGAACAAGCATTCTCTATAGAAAGAGTTTCAAAAAGTGGTGGAGTATTTGACACAGAAAAATTAAACTGGGTTAACCAACACTACATGAAAGATGGAGATGATGATGTTTTAACTAAATTAGCTATACCATTCATCGTTGAAGCTGGATATGTAACTGCTGAAGAAGCTGAAGAAAAATATGACTTCTTAAAAGCAATAGTATCTCTATTAAAAGAAAAATTACACTATGTAAAAGAAATAACTGATCACGTATCAATATTCTTTGGAGATAAAGTAGAAGTTGAAACTGAAGAAGGTGCTGAATTCTTAAAAATGGAACATATACCAACTTTAGTTAATGCTTTAGAAGAAAAAATATCTGAAGTAGATGTTTTAACTGAAGAAACAGTACAAGCTATATTAAAATCTATCCAAAAAGAATACAAAATAAAAGGTAAAAACCTATATATGGGTACTAGAATACCTCTTACAGGACAAATGCACGGTGGAGATTTAGCTAAAACTATGGTTATCTTAGGTAAAGATGTTTGCTTAAAAAGATTAGCATATGCTAAAGAAAATTTAATATAATTTATTTTGTATAAAAAATAAAAATAGAGACAAATCCAAACATGAGATTAAAAATTGTGTTTGGATTTTTTTATATAAAAATATTGCAACACTCAAAAGGTATAAATATTATAATAAAGGATAAATCTCATACAATTTTCATAGTTATATAATTTTGTAAGTTCTACAAAAAAATATAACTATGAAAAAATGATTTAATTTGTTATCATATAATGTATGCATTAAATTATACAAACTTAGACAACAAAAAAGGGAGAAGACAATTATGAAAAAATATGACATAATCAAAACTATAAGAGAGTATTTTATAGTAACAATAGGTGTAATATTAGTAGCTTTTGGGCTTCAATACTTCTATTCACCTAATGATATTGCAGGAGGCGGGTTAAGCGGTTTATCATTAGTTATAAATCACTATGTACCAGTATTATCAATAGGCACTTTGGTATTTTTAGGTAATTTAATACTGTTTGCAATATCATTCGTACTAATTGGTAGGGATTTTGGTGCTAAAACTATATATGCAAGTTTTGCATTATCATTTGTTATGGATTTTATGGAAAAAGTAATGCACAGTTATGCATTAACAACTAATTTAGCATTAGCAGTTTTATGTGGTACTTTAATAATAGGTACTGGACTTGCAATAGCATTCTCAATAAATGCATCTACAGGTGGGACAGATATATTAGCAAAAATACTAAACAAATATACAAACTTTAATATAGGAATAGCTTTATTAATAGTTGACTTATTTGTTGTTGTAGCTGGAGCTATAACTTTTGGATTAAATAAAGGATTCTACTCATTAATAGCTGTAATTATAAATGGATTGTTAGTTGATAGAGTAATAGATATGATAGCTAAACATAAAGAGAAAAAGGCTGCAGAAGAATTAAACAAAGAGGAAACTGTAGCTTAATAAAATATATAAATAAAAAAGAAATGCCACAGATTAAAGTTTTATAACTTCTGTGGCATTTCTTTTTTATTTTAAAGCCTATGCTAAAGCTTCTTCTTCCTCTTGAGCAGCTAATTTTATTTCAGCTATTTTTTCTTGGACTTCTTTCATTTTTTCATCATCTAATTCATAGAATTTCATAGCTATTAGTGAAGCAATCCAACCTAACATTGGCATCCCTATATATAGTGCAATTGTTACCCAGAATAAAGCAGGTGTATAAGCATCGCCAACTTGAGGCATTGTAGAAGTATATCCTATATATGCAACAGCAAGACCAACTATAGTTGTACCAAATGAAGATATCATTTTATCAACGAATGAGAATAATGTTCCCATCATGCCAGGTACGTATCTTCCAGTTAAATAAGTTTCATAATCTGCACAGTCAGCTATCATAGGTATAACTATACCTCCTGATATAGTACTAAAACCTTTACCTAAACACATTAAAGCTATCCAAAGAACAGTCATTATTCCGAAATTATCTAAAGATATTTTAGTTGGATCTCCGAATACTAGTAAGGCAAATGTACTTATGTAAGTTAACATACATAACCAAGTAAATCTAACTAATGCTTTTTTAGAACCAAATTTAGATGCATATTTTGTTCCGATTAATATCATTATAAATGATGGTATCATTGTTATCATAGACATTTTACCGTATAGGGCAAAGTTACCCATTACTATACCATATAGCATTACCATAACAGTTGAATTAGTACCTGCTTGCACAGCTAATTTGTCAGTAGCAGCAGATATAACAAGCATTTGTAGTGGACGATTACCTTTTAAAACGCTTATATAGTCTCTAAATTTAACTTTAGGAGCTTTTTTACCAGTTCCAAAGAATTCAATTCTATCCTTAGACCATATACCTGCTATTGCTAATGCAGTTAATACCCCTGATATAGATACAAATGTTAATGAGAATTCTTGCATGGCTTGGAATGTAAATCCACCATATTTAACAGCTATATATCCAGATGCATACTGAGCACCACTAGCAAATAGTAATAAATTATATATACTATCAAATCTAGTAAATAAAGGTCTTTGAGATGGATCATTTGTTAGACAAGCTTGTCCAGCCTTAGTACAAGCTGTTTGGAATGTATATCCTATTATATATAGAGCATAAAATCCTATAAATCCTATCATTTTTAAATTATCTGGGAATAAGTGTAGAGTATTATACATTGTTAATATACTTATTGCCATAATTGTATAACCTATAAGTATCATAGGTCTAAATTTACCAAATTTACCGTTTGTTTTATCAATTATAAATCCTATTATTGGGTCTGTTATAGCATCAAACATACGCATTGATGTTAGAAGTGATGATACTAATACTACTGATAATCCTACAACACCTGTTGCATAATAAGAAACATACCCCATAAGAAGCATTATTACATTTGTTGCTGTATTGTTGAATGCAAAGCACCCTATTTGCCATGTCTTGGCACGGTTATAGTTGATTTGTTTTATTGTTTCCATGTTGTCCCCCTATTATTAAAGAATAGATTACTTGAATTTTATATGGCTTATTATTAACAAATAAATTAGTCTAACTTTGGAGAAAATGACATATTTTTAACAATTAGGTGCAAAGGAAAATATATTGAATATCCTTAAAAAAACGATTTCCAAGTGTCGTTTTAAAAAAATACTATATAATAACTTGCATTTTATTTTATTACATACAAAATGTAGATAAAAATTTAACATTGGAGTATAAAAAATATATCATAATGCATTTGATTCTAAAATTAAGCTAGATTTAATTTATAAATTCAATTTCCATATTATGTCTTAATAGTATCATGTTTACAACTTGTATGCAACCGTTTTCTGGAAAATATATTTAAAAAAATAATTTTAAAGACTAATATAAAATGATAATAGTAATTACATTAAATCAGTTTTTATAAAGGAAATACCTCATATAAGCAATATAAGAATATAAAAAAACTCCAGGCAAAATGCCTGGAGTTTATATATTGAATCACTAACTACAAATTAATTATGCAGCTAAATCATCACGATTATCTTTATTGTTTGATTTTTGAACAGCGTTGTATACAGGTAAACCTATTAATGTTATAACAACACCACCTAATGATATCATTGTGTTTGTGAATCCAGATAATAATAATTGACTCACAACAACGAATAAACCACCAGCTATAGCCACTATTGGTATAAATGGATATAGAGGCACTTTGTAAGGTCTTTCTAAGTTAGGTTGATCTTTTCTTAATTTGAACACACCTATGAATGTTAATACGTAGAATGACCATACAGCGAACATTGATAAATCTGTTAATAAGTTGAATTGTCCTGTTAATGCATATAATACAGATACTACACCCATTGTTAAAGTAGCGTTAGCAGGAACACCATTTTTGTTTATGTTTGCGAAGAAATCACTAAATGGTAAAGATTTTTGAGCACCTAAAGTGAATAATATTCTTGGTCCTGTTAATAAGTATCCGTTTAAAGCACCGAATACAGATATTAATATACCAACAGTTATGAATTTACCACCGAATGGCCCAAATATTGCTTCTGCAACAGCTGAAGCTGGAGAAGAGTATTGAGCTAATTCACTAGCAGGTAATACCCATAAGTAAGCAACGTTTATTAATAAATAAACTGCCATAACTAAAGATAAACCACCTACGATTGCTTTAGGTAAGTCTTTTCCTGGGTTTTTCATTTCACCAGCTATAGCACCAACGTTTATCCAACCATCATAAGCGAATAATATAGCAACTAATAAAGATCCTAAGATACCACCAGCTGATACACCTTCACCTACTAAAGGAGTTATAATAGCGTTATCCCCGCCACCTTTAATAAATCCGAAAACGATTATTAAAGCAAGAGGTATTAATTTACCTATTGTTGCAAATGTTTGTATAAACCCACCAGTTTTAGAACCTAAAGAGTTTAATACAGATAAGAATAATATAACACCTATAGTTATAGGTAATACTAATGCATTATTTCCTATTAATCCTGCACTTTGTTGTCCAAACATAACAGCTAAAGCAGCTATTGTTGCAGGGAAGAATAAAATCGCTTGCATCCATCCTGTTAAGAAACCTAATTTTTTACTATATATTTCTTCGATGTAAACCATCATACCACCAGTTTTTGGTATAGCTGCAGATATTTCAGCAGCAGTAAGACCAGCAGCTATTGTCATAACACCTGCTATAACCCAAGCTATCATACCTAATCCAGGTTCTCCACCAGTTAGAGTATATACAGCTTGTGGTTTGAAGAATACACCACCACCGATTACCATACCTACAACAGTAGATAAAGCAGCAGCGAATCCTAAGTTCTTTTGTAACTTATTGTTTTCCATTTGTATAAATCCTTTCTTGTGTAAATATAAAATTTTAAATTTAAAAAGTCATCATTAATATAATATTACTTTTTTCAAAAAAAAACACCACACAAAAAAAGGAAATTTTTGAGTGGGTTAAATTTAAATAAAAATAATCATCTTACATAATAATGAAAAAGATAAAAAAGAACCAATATAAAGCCAAGTTTTTGATGTTAAAGGCGAAAAAGTAAGTAGATGTGTAAAGAAATAAACTTTGATATTTGCGAATCCTTTCCAATGTTTTGGCATTGTGTCACACAATAGATGACATACAAAACATAATCCAATTATAAAAAATAATGGACGCAATATAATGTTTAAAGGAGTTAGTTCAAACATTACACAAAGTTTTGAAGATATAAAAATATAAATTAGAAATATAGGATTAAAAACTGAATGTGTAATAAAATTTCTATGACCTTTTGAACCTCCGAACAAAAATGGAAGCTGTTTTTCAATAATATCAGCGTTTCTATACATATAATCTAATATTTTTCTTAAAGCTGGAATCCAACTTATAAATAATAAGAAAAAATCTATTAAATTTATTATTGCTGCAAAAAAGTAATTTATAGTTATTTCAATTCCTTTAAATTTTAAAGTGTTTGAATTTGGGTTGCCATTAAACATATTTAGTGAAGAAGGTAAAAAAGACAAAGTGAGAACATTTTTCTTTACTGGTTTTATAAAAAATATGCTTGCTAATATAAAGACGGCGATAATGTAAATATTAATAATAACACCTCCTAAAATAAATTTCTAAATTTTATTCTATAAATAGATAACTTATTTTGTCAATATAAGTGGCTAAATTACAAAAAACAACTTAATTTTAATAAAAATAGTGAACGATTTGCAAAAAACAAAAATAAAACTTCAGTTACAGAAAAACTAAAGTTTTAAAAAATTGGTTTATAATATTGAAAAAAAGTCGGCATAGTGATAAAATTTTAGTAATTTTAATAAATGGAATATAGTGGAAATATAAGAGGTTATCTTAGGATTTATTTCATAAATATTTACTATTAGGTTTATATAGATAATGCTTGTAAAGATTAATGGGAAAATTCTTTGATATATATTTTAGGATTTATTAAAATATGGCGGATAAATACAAGGGGGAAATTTTTATGAAAAAAAGAATGTCGTTATTATTAGTAATTGTAATGTCGTTAGCTATGATGTTAACTGGATGTAGTTCATCAAGCAGTTCATCATCTAATGCATCAAGTGGTTCTCAATCTTCAAGTGATGATGAATTTAGAGTAGGTATGGAATGTGGATATGCACCATTTAACTGGACTCAATCTGACGATTCAAATGGTGGAGTAAAAATCCAAGGTAATGATGAATATGCAGGTGGATATGATGTTCAAATAGCTCAAAAAATAGCTGATGGATTAGGTAAAAAATTAGTAATAGTTAAAACTGAATGGGATGGATTAGTTCCAGCAGTACAATCAGGAAAAATAGATGCCATAATTGCTGGTATGTCACCAACAGCTGAACGTAAAAAAACTATAGACTTTACAGATGTATACTATACTTCTGATTTAGTTATGGTTGTTAAAAAAGGTGGAAAATATGAAAATGCAACAAAATTAAGTGACTTTAAAGGTGCTACTATAACAGGGCAATTAAATACTTTCCACTATACAGTAATAGATCAAATTGAAGGTGTTAAAAAAGATACTGCTATGGATAATTTCCCAGCAATGAGGGTTGCATTAGAATCAGGCAAAATAGACGGATATGTATCTGAACGTCCTGAAGGTGTAAGTGCTACATCTGCAAATGATAATTTTGCAATGGTAGAATTCGCAAAAGGTCAAGGATTTAAAACATCTGCTGAAGATACAGCTATAGCTGTAGGTCTTGCTAAAGATAGTCCTTTAAAAGAAAAAATAAACAAAATATTAGCAGGTATATCAGAAGATGAACGTAAAGATTTAATGGATGAAGCAATAAAAAATCAACCAGCATCAAAATAATTAGTAAAAATTTAGATAAAGACCGGTTGTAGAAATACAGTCGGTCTTTAGGCATGATTAAGGGGGATAAATATGAGTTCGGACTGGATTGTACAAATTGCATCTCAAAACTGGAAAAGTTTTTTAACAGGTGCAGAAATGACATTATATATATCTTTAATAGGGACTGTAATAGGTTCTATAATAGGGATGATAATAGGTGTTGTAAGGACTATACCAAGAGGCGAAAAAGGGCCTAAAAAGATTTTTTTAACAATAATAAATGCTATATTAAATGCGTATGTTGAATTTTTCCGTGGAACACCAATGATAGTTCAAGCGATGGTTATTTACTATGGTTCTGATTTAGCTTTTGGAATTGACATGGATAGGACTTTTGCAGCAATATTTATAGTTTCTATAAACACTGGGGCATATATGGCAGAGATAGTTCGTGGAGGAATCATATCTATAGATAAAGGTCAATTTGAGGCTGCACAAGCTATTGGTATGAATCATATTCAAACAATGATAAATGTAGTACTACCTCAAGTTATAAGAAATATATTACCAGCTACAGGTAATGAGTTTGTAATAAATATAAAAGATACATCAGTACTTAATGTTATAGGGGTAACAGAACTTTACTTTACAACAAAATCAATTGCCGGAAATAACTTCAGATATTTTGAATCATTCTTTATAACATGTATAGTTTATTTCATAATGACATTCACTGTTACAAGAATATTACGATTTATAGAAAAGAAATTAGATGGGCCTGAAAACTACAATATGACAGGAAACCAAATGCAAGTTCAAAAACCTGAAGATGCATTAAAAAAAGCATAGGCAAATAGTGGAGGAAAGAATATGGAAAATGTAATTGAAGTTAAACATTTAAATAAATCTTTTGGAACGCATGAAGTTTTAAAAGATATAGATTTTTCTGTTGGTAAAGGTGAAGTTGTTTGCATAATTGGTTCTTCAGGTTCAGGAAAATCAACACTTCTTCGTTGTATAAATTTATTAGAAACACCAAGTGGTGGAGAGATAATCTATAATGGAGAAAATATATTAGATGAAAAACATGATATATATAAATATCGTACAAAATTAGGAATGGTATTCCAACAATTTAATCTATTTAATAATCATAATGTTTTGGGAAATTGTACTGTTGGTCAAATTAAAGTTTTAAAACGTTCAAAACAAGAAGCAGAAGAAGTTGCCATGAAATACTTAAAAATAGTAGGTATGGATCAATTTATAAACGCTAAACCAAAACAATTATCAGGTGGACAGAAGCAACGTGTTGCTATTGCGAGAGCACTTTCTATGGAACCAGACGTTATATTATTTGATGAGCCTACTTCTGCACTTGACCCTGAGATGGTAGGTGAAGTTCTAAAAGTTATGAAAGAACTAGCAGATACAGGACTTACAATGCTAGTGGTTACACATGAGATGGGATTTGCAAAAGAAGTTTCTGACAGAGTGGTATTTATGGATAAAGGTGTAATCGCTGAGGAAGGAACTCCAGATCAGATATTTAATAATCCTGTACAAGAACGTACTCGTGAATTTTTAAAACGTACTTTAAATAAGGAATAATTTTATATAAAAAATATATTTACTTATGATTAAAAAAATAATATTTTTTTATACACATATAAAAAGAGATAGTTAATTTATATATGACTGTCTCTTTTTATATGTGTATAAATCTAACAATAGTATAAATTTACTTTAAAAATTCCTTTAATTTCGCTAAAAAAATACATATATAATATAATAAAATTATTCTAATATATGGTATTATAAATATGACATTATTTTTAAACTCAATAAATCTTTAGCCATAAGGAGGAATAAAAAATGGAGTCAGTTTTAATTATGGGTGGAAGTGATTTTATTGGTAAATCACTTGCTAAGTACTTTATAAAACATAGACATAAAGTTGATGTCTTGACGACTGGGCATATTGATTATGATGGAGTAAATAAACATTTATCATGTAACAGAAAGAATTTAGACGAATTAGAAAATGCTTTAAAAGATAATGAATATACATATATTTACGATATGACGGCATTTTTAAAATCAGAAATACAAGATCTATTTAAATTCGTAAATAGAAATACCTTAAAAAAATACGTTGTATTATCATCTGCAGCAGTATATAAAAATTCACAAAACTATATATCAGAAGATGATGAAAAGGGTATTAATCCTGCTTGGGATCAGTATGGAATTGAAAAAGCAGAGGCAGAAAGTTATATTATAAAAAGTGATATTCCTTACATAATAATAAGACCAACTCACATTTATGGACCAGAAAATAATTTATATAGGGAAACTTACTTTTTTGATAGAATAAGAGAGGGTAAGGCTATCCCAGTACCTAGTGACAAGAACGAGCCTGTGGTAAATCAATTTATATACATAGATGACTTTGTAAAAGTTTTATATAGCTTGATAAAAAATGATAGGGTTAGAGAAGTATATAATGTATCTACACCTCAATGTATCACATGGAAGAAACTAATAGAAACATGTGGTGAGGTAGTAGGAAAGGAACCTATAATAAAATATGTAGATTCTGATAAAATAAAAATAAAAGAAAGAAGTTATTTTCCATTTAAAAATACTAGTTGTATATTAGAAATTGAAAAACTGATAGACCATGGTCTTTATATACCTAATATACTGCTTGAAAAGGGACTTAGAAAGACATATGAATGGTATATTAAGAACAAACCAAAGATGGATGATAAAGAGATGGTTGAAGTAGACCAGGTTTTAAAAATAGTGTAATTTAGCATTGACTAGTTTGATTTATTTACAAAAAACGGTAATTAATATATAATTTAAATATATTTGGAGATTATAACGTCTAAAGAAAGTCTTTAGGCGTTTTTCTATATTAAAAAGTATAAAAAGGAGAGATTCAAATGGAAAAAGTAGAAAGTTTTAAACTAGATCATAATAAGGTAAAAGCGCCTTTTGTGAGAAAATGCTGTGTATTAGAAGGAAAAATGGGGGATAAGGTAAGCAAATTTGATTTAAGATTTTTACAACCAAATAAAGAAGCTTTTGGTACAGCTGCAATGCATGGGTTAGAACATTTATTAGCAACATATTTAAGAGAAGAATTAGATGATGTTATAGATTTATCACCAATGGGATGCAGAACTGGGTTCTATCTAGTAATGTGGGGTGATGTTGAAGCAAAAACAATAAAAGAAGGTCTAGAGAGAGCATTGAAAAAAGTTTTAAAAGCCGATAAGATGATAGCTGCAACTTCTGTTGAATGTGGAAATTACAGAGATTTATCATTATTTGGAGCAAAAGAATATGCTAAATATGTGTTAGAACAAGGATTTTCGCTAAACATATATGGCGAATAATTAGAATATTTAAAATAAATAATATAAAGTTTGAGAAATAGAAAATAATATATCAATATGTATATGGAGAAAATAAAAAAATGATAGGAAGTCAAGAAAATATAATATCTAATATATCAGTCGACAAATCTGAAGTACTTAGATATTTAGGTCACAATGGTCAAGAAATAGATAAAGATTTAAATCTTAGAATAAATGAATGTATTCAAGAAACAAAGAAAGAAATTGATACAAAATATGTGTACGAAATATATGATATAAAAAATGATTTAGATTTAAATACAATTAAATTTGAAAATACAAATTTAACATTAAAAAGTAAAGATGTAAGTGAGTTATTAAAGGATTGTGATAAATGTGTATTGATGTGTGCTACTCTTGGGTTTAATATCGAAAAAAATATACGAAGATATAGTTATAATGACCTCACAAAAGGAGTTATAGTAGATGCATGTGCTACAACTTCAATTGAGGAAATTTGTGATTTAATACAAGATAATATATTGCAAGAAATTTCTAAGGGAGGAAAGTCTCTTACAATGAGATATAGCCCTGGATATGGGGATTTAGACATAAGTGCAAATAGAGATATATTGAAAGTATTAGATGCACATAGAAGAATAGGTGTTACGGTTACTAATACTGGCATTATGATTCCTAGAAAATCAGTAGTAGCACTAATTGGAATAACAAATAAGAAAGTAAAAAAGGTTAAGCGAACATGTGAAAATTGTTCTAATAGATTTAACTGTGAATATAGAAGAAAGGCTGATGGTTGTGGAAGTAAAACAATATATACAAGATAATATATTAATATTTGATGGTGCAATGGGTACAATGCTTCAAGGAAAAGGCCTACAAACTGGTCAAAATCCTGAAGTATTTGGATATGAAAATCCAGAGATATTAGTTGAAATACATAAGGAATATTATGAAGCAGGAGCAAATGTTGCGACTACAAATACTTTTGGGTGTAACGAGTTAAAGTTACCGCAAGGGTATGAATTAGAAAAAATAATCGATTCAGCAGTAAAAGCTGCTAAAAAAGCAGCCTCTTTAGTAGATAACAGAAATCAAAAATATGTGGCTTTGGATATCGGACCAATAGGTGAGATGTTAGAACCAATGGGTACACTTAGCTTTGATAAAGCTTATGAAATATTTAAAAGACAGATGGTACAAGGTGAAAAATCAGGTGCAGACATAATCGTAATAGAGACTATGATGGATTTATATGAAATAAAAGCTGCATTACTAGCTGCAAAAGAAAATACAAATCTACCTGTTTTTTGCACTATGACTTTTGATGAAAATGGAAGAAGTTTCACAGGATGTTTACCAGAGAGTATGGTAGTTACATTGCAGGGATTAGGAGCAGATGCAGTAGGTGTAAACTGTTCATTAGGACCAGATTTATTACTATCAATAGTAGAAAAGATAATTACAAGATCAACTGTACCAGTAATGGTACAAGCTAATGCAGGTTTACCATGTATCAAGTGTGGTGAAACTGTATATGAAATGACAGCAGAGCAATTTTTAGATGGTGCATCTAAGTTTGTGAAAATGGGTGCAAAAATTATAGGCGGATGTTGTGGTACAAATCCAGAATTTATAAAAGCTTTAGCACAAAATATAAAAAATATAGAAGTTAAACCTCTAGAAAAAAATCTAGAATGTGTGGTTTGTTCTCCATCAAAATTTGTTGAGATAACAGGACCAACAGTTATGGGTGAGAGGTTAAATCCAACAGGAAGAAAACCTCTACAAGATGCATTGATAAGTGGTAATTTAGATTATGTAGTTAGTCTAGGTCTTGATCAAGTTGAGGAAGGTGCGGAAATATTAAATATGAACGTAGGGCTTCCTGAAATAGATGAAAAGGCCATGATGCCTAAAGTTATAAAGACGTTACAAGAGATTATAAACGTACCGATACAAATTGATTCATCTAATGCAGATGCATTAGAACAGGGTCTTAGATATTATAATGGTAGAACAATTGTAAACTCTGTAAATGGAAAAGAAGAAGCCTTAAATAAAATACTTCCATTAGCTAAAAAATATGGTGCTGGCTTAGTTGGATTGACATTAGATGAAGCTGGAATACCTAAAACTGCACAAGGTAGATATGAAATAGCTAAGAAAATTGTTGAGAGAGCAGAAAGCTATGGCATAAGAAGACAAGATATATTCATAGACTGCCTATCTTTAACTGTATCAGCTCAACAAGAAGAAGCGATGGAAACTATAAAAGCTATTAGAATGGTTAAAGAGAATTTAGGATGCAAAACTATTTTAGGAGTTTCTAATATATCATTTGGAGTTCCTAACAGAAAAGCATTAAATTCAACATTCTTAAACTTAGCATTAGGTGCTGGTCTTGATTTAGCTATAATCAATACAGCAGAGTCTGTTATGATGGAATCTATGTATGCTTATAGAGTAATAAACAACATAGATAAAGGTTGTGAAAAATATATACAAAAATACATGGATGTTCCAAATTCATTAACTAATAAAACATCAAACAATAATCAAAAAGATATGTCTTTAGATATGCTTGTGGAAAGAGGTTTAAAAGAAGAAACAAAAGAATTAACATATAAATTACTTGAAGAATATGATGGACATTATATTTTAGATGAAATGTTAATACCTGCACTTGATAAAATTGGAGTAAAATATGATAGAGGAGAAATATTCCTTCCTCAAATGATTCAAGCAGCTGAAACAATAAAAGTTGCTTTAAATATTATAAAAGATAAATTAAATGCTAATATCGATAATACGAATGATACAAAAGGTAAAATAATAATTGCTACAGTAAAAGGTGATATTCATGATATAGGTAAAAATATTGTAAAAATAATGCTAGAAAATTATGGATATAAAGTTATAGATTTAGGAAAAGATGTTCCAATAGAGACAGTAGTAGAAACTGCTAAAAAACAAAATATTAAGTTAATAGGATTAAGTGCATTAATGACAACAACTGTACAGAATATGAAGGATACAATACAAGCTATAAGGGATGCTGGAATTGATGCAAAAGTTATAGTTGGGGGTGCAGTTTTAACAGAAGAATATGCTAAAAAAATAGATGCAGACTATTATGCAAAAGATGCAAAAAGCTCTGTTGAGATAGCAAAACTGACTTTTTAAAAAATAATGTGGAAATCAAGTATAAAAGTGTGTTAAAATATAAAAGATATTTAAGGGGAACAAATTTATTTTTTCCCCTTAAATAATGTAGCAAAATATGCTACTATATTGAATATAGGTCATTAATCTAGAAATTTATATAAATTTTAATTAATGATGTTAAATTAAAAATTTCTCGTCAACACAAAAAGAGGCTATGTAATAGCCTCTTTTTGTTTTGCAAAAATTTAAAATGATAATAAAACTCCAATTACTGCTGACAGTGCAATATATACAACTGGATGTTTATTTGTATATTTTATTAAAAAGAACAAAATAAACCCAAAAATAATTGATTTAAAATTAAATAAATCTATAAATTTTGAAGTTATATTATATTTATCTAAATAAAACATAGTTATTTCTACAACACCCCAACAGGCTCCAACAATTAAACCAGTTGAAGTTGGACGCATTGTATGAAAAACAGCTTCTACATATGGATTTTGTTTGAATTTCTTTAAGAACTTAGAAATAATAACAATTATAAAAATTGCTGGAAAAACTAATCCCAAAGTAGCTACTATTGATCCTGCTACGCCTGATACTGAAAAACCGACATAGGTAGCCATGTTTACACCTAAAGGTCCTGGGGTAGACTCAGAAACAGCTATCATATTAGTTAAATCATTTTTTGTAAACCATTTAGTAGTTTCGGCTATGTTATATAAGAATGGCATTGTAGCAAGACCACCGCCAACGGCAAAAAGCCCTGTTTTAAAAAATTCGAAAAACAATCTAATAAGTGTTAACATTCCTCTTTACCTCCCCTAAATTTATAAATTAGAGCACCTATAATACCGGAAATAACAATATAAATAATAGGAGATAGGCTTGTAACTATTGATAGTATTGAAACTGCTATAAAAATAGCTAAAGTTAATTTATCTACTACAGATTTTTTGGCAAGTTTAATGATTGCATTTAAGATTAATACACATACACAAACTCGAACACCATTAAATGCATGGATTACGACTGGTAAGTCTGCAAAATTCGTTAAAAATGCAGCTATAAGTGTAATTATTATGACTGATGGTGTTATTACTCCTAAAGTGGCAATAATACCTCCTATAATGCCTGCTATTTTGTATCCTATAAAAGTAGCAACATTAACCGCTATAACTCCAGGAGTACACTGACCAATAGCGTAATAATCCATTAGTTCTTCCTCTGTTGCCCATTTTTTATTTTCAGCAACTTCCCTTTGTAATATTGGTAACATGGCATAACCTCCACCGAATGTTAATCCTCCAATTCTTGCAAAAGTCAAAAATAAGTCGAGTAAAATATTCATACCTTAAAATCCCCTTCCTGAATTTTATATGAAAATTTTAGCATAGTTATATATATATTAAAAATATATAATAAATATAGATAATATATTTTTTTTGTATAGATATATAAATTTAAACTTTATTTAGTTTTTGCAACGAATATAAAAATATACTTATTAAAATGGGGGATAGATATGGATATAAAACAACTTATAAATTTTATAACAATTGTAGAAGAAGGAAATATAACTAAGGCAGCCCAAAAGCTACATATATCTCAACCGCCTTTGAGCAATCAACTAAAAGCGTTAGAAAAAGAGTTGGGAGTAAAACTAGTTGAAAGAGGAAGTAGAAAAGTAACGCTTACTGATGTTGGAAATCTTTTATATAAAAGAGGAAAGGATATAATAAGTGTCTATGAATCTACTTTACATGAGGTTGAGGATTTTAAATTAGGAATAGAGGGTGTAATAAAAATAGGTGCAGTATCTACTTGTAATCAATTTATTCCAAATCAACTTATATCTCCATATTCACAACAATATCCCAAGGTTAAATTTGAATTATATGAAGGCAATACATATGAGGTTATTGATATGATAGAGAGAGGTATTGTGGACATAGGAGTAGTTCGAACACCTTTTAATAGCCATGATTTAACTTGTATAAATTTAAGAACAGAACCCATGGTTGTTGTAGTGGGTAAAGATAGTAAAAAATTTGAATTCAAAAAAGAAAAGTTAACATTAAAAGATTTAGCAGAAAAACCGATTATAATCTACAGACGATATGAGAAATTAATAATGCAGGAATTTAGAATCAATAACATGAAACCTAATATTTATTGTTTAAATGATGATTCCAGAACTACAGTGGCATGGGCACAAGCAGGACTTGGGGTAGGTATTGTTCCAAAATCTATTATTGATGATTCAAATAAGGAAATAGATGTTTATGAGCTTGAAGAAGAGGGACTAAAGACAGAAATTTTAGTAGCATGGCTTGAGAATAAATATTTATCTAAAAGTGCAAGGTATTTGTTGAATATGATTAAAGATAGGGACTTTTAATTAAAAAATTTTTTATATTAGTTTTTTATGAAACTTATATAAAGAGAAAAAATTATATTTAGTAGATAAATTAGAAAGGTGATATATCGAAATTTATTTTAATTTTGATATATCACCTTTAATTCTATAAACTTTTATTTAGTTAATACATTATTTAATAGCCTATTAAAATGCCCAGTTTCCGTCTTTAAATATTTGAATTTCTTCGCCATCATGAGTGATACCAACGATGTCTAAATCAGCAGAACCAACCATAAAATCTACGTGAGTAAGGCTGTCATTTATTCCATATTTATCGAAATCTTCTGCAGCAATATCATTTCCACCTTCTATGCAAGAAGAATAAGCAGAACCTATTGCAAAATGACAAGAGGCATTTTCATCATATAATGTGTTGTAGAATACTGTATTAGTATCAGAAATTGGAGAAGAGTAAGGAACTAATGCAATTTCACCTAAGTAGTGAGAACCTTCATCTGTCTCAATTAAGTGTCTTAGAGTTTCTTCTCCTTCTTTAGCAGTAAAATCAACTATTCTACCTTTTTCAAATTTTAATACAAAGTCATTTATAACATTTCCGCCATAAACAAGTGGTTTTGTACTAGCAAGTGTTCCATTTACACCATATTTATGAGGTAAGCAGAATATTTCCTCTGTAGGCATATTTGGATTGAATTCGATGCCGTTTACATCTTTTTCACTTCCACTTTCCCAAATATGTCCTTCTGGCATTTCTACAGTTAAATCAGTTATCTTAGATTTATATTTTAATGTTTTGAACTTTTTACTATTTAAGAAATCAGTTTTTTCTTTAAGATTTTCATTATGCTCTTTCCATGCTTGAATTGGGTCATCTGTAATTCTAGAACATTTAAATATTAATTCCCAAAGGTTGTTCATTGCCTCTTGTTCAGAAACATTAGGGAATATTTTTCTTGCCCATGCAACAGTAGGTATAGAAACGATACTCCATCTACATTTATTAGTTAAAGTATATCCACGCCATTCTTTTAAAGCTTGACCTGATACTTTTTGATATTCAGCAATTCTTTTTGGGTCAACATCTTTTAATAAATCAGGATCTTGTGCATATATAGTTAAGAATGCACCACCTTCTTTTGCTATATCAAGGTATTGTTCAGAAATCCATCTAGGGAACTCTTCAAAAGCTTCATCAGGAGCATTTAGATATTTGATTAGGTTGCATTTTTCATCAGACCATTCTATATGAACATTTTTAGCTCCAGCTTTGTAGGCTTCTTCCACAACATATCTTACATATTCAGCACATTCAATAGGTGTTCTTACAAGTAGCGTTTGTCCAGGTTGTATATTTACTCCAGTTTTAACTGCTAATTCTGCATATTTTTGTAATTTTGAATTAAAATCCATATAAAAACTCCTTTCAATATTATGTATTATTAAGCATATAATATTAAGTTTAATTCTCTAAATAATTACTCCTAAATTATACCATTGTATTTATACAAAATAATGGTTTTCTTGTTATTTATTTATTATTATATTTAATAAAAAATATATACTAAAACACCCAGTTTGGAATTAAAAATATTTAGGGAAATTTAATAGTTTGAATACTTTAATTTGTGCATTAAAAAGCATATAATATTAACATATGACGTAGTTATAAATTATAGATTAAATAATATAATAAATTTAACAGGAGGTAATGGATGGAGTTATATGATGCTATTTTCTATAGAAAATCTATAGAGTTTTATTCGACAAAACCAATAACAGAATCTTTAATGAAAGAAGTAAAAAAATTATGCAGTAATATAACTTATCTAAATTCAAATTTAAATATAAAAGCTCATGTAATAGATAGAGGACATTTGATTAATTTTTCAACAAGAAATAAGATTCAAATAAAAGCTCCTCATTATATACTAATAACTAGTAATAAGGGGGAAAATTATCTAGAGAATATAGGCTATGCATTACAAAGTGTTACTTTAGAAATGGCATGCTTAGGATTAGGAACGACATGGCTAAAATGTATGCTAACTAGAGATGAAGTGGAAGAATTTGTTAATTTAGATAAAATAAAAGATAAAGATGAATCTGAAATAGAATATCCTCAGGCAATAATAGCATTTGGATATCCTCAAGAAGGAGAAGCATTATTTAGATCATCATCAGCTATACATGATAGACATAAAATGAAACACATATGTAAAACATATGATGAAAAATGGTTCAACGCTTTAAATGCTTTGAGAGTTGCACCATCAATCAATAATTGTCAACCATGGACATTAGAAGAGAGAGAAAATGGATTTGACTTATTTGAAAATGAACATAAAAAAAGATTGGAATTAGATAAATATAGTAAAATCAGTATGGGTATTGCATTAAAACATTTTGAAATAGGATGCGAACATGATAATATAAATATTGAATATAGAAAATTTGATGTGCAAGATAAAAGAAGAAAAGTATATTTTATAAGTATTTTAGAAAAATCTATGTAGATTTAAAAACATTATTCATAAAAATCATATTTAAACAAAGGTTGACATATGGATAAATAAGTGTAATAATCTATATAAGCTATGCAAAATTTAAATAAAACTTTAAATTATTCCAGAGAGAATATAAAGTAATTTAGAAGAGTATTGTATTTAGGGGAGACGTATAAACATACAAGGGATAAGTCTACCTAAACATATATGTTAAGATTATTTATACCTCTGGTTAATTACTAGAGGTTTTTTTTATATATAAAATAAAAACATAATAAAGTCTTTTAAAATAGTCCAGAGAGGCTGATAAAGATACTTCATAGTTAACGTATTTAGTTATTTATGTATACAAAGTCCTTATACCTCTATGGTGTAAGGGCTTTTTTTAAAGTAAGGCTTTATTAAGAAGGAGAGTATGAAATGATAAAAGGGAAAGAAAAGTTAATAGTAGCTATTGACACAGACGACTTTGATAAAGCTAAAGATTTAATTGATCAACTAGAAGATAGTGTAGACATATTTAAAGTAGGATTAGAACAATATGTTGCTACAAAGGGGAGAACAGTGGAATACCTAAAAGAAAAGGGCAAAAAAATATTCCTTGACCTTAAATTCCACGACATACCAAATACTATGAAAAGTGCAGTAAAAGCTGCTGTTAAAGATAATGTTTGGATGATGACAATACATGTTTCAGACTTTGAAGGAATGAGACAATGTGCAGAAATAGCAAAAGAAGAAGCGGAAAGATTAAACATTGAAAAACCAATAATAGTAGGAGTTACAGTTTTAACTTCATTAAGTAATGAAGACTTGCAAGATATTGGTTGCAATATGACAACTGAAGAATTAGCTATAAAAAGAGCAAAATTAGCTAAGAAATCAGGAATAGATGGAGTTGTATGTTCGGCTAAAGAAGTAGATAAAATAGTTGAAGCTTGTGGAAAAGATTTCGTAACTGTATGCCCAGGAATAAGACCGCAATCAGCTGCAGTAGGAGATCAAAAAAGAGTTGTTACTCCAGCTCAAGCAATTCAAAATGGAGCACATTATATGGTAGTTGGAAGACCAATAACACAAGCTGAAAATCCAAAACAATCAGCGATAGAAATAGTTAAAGAGATTGAAAACGTATAGGAGGGAAGTTATATGAAGGCAAGATTAATATTAGAAGACGGTACTGTTTTTAATGGTAAAGCATTTGGTTATTTAGAAGAATCTGTTGGGGAAGTAGTATTCAATACTTCTATGACTGGATATGGGGAAGTATTAACAGACCCTTCTTATTATGGACAAATCGTAACTATGACTTACCCATTAATAGGAAACTATGGAATCAACTTAGAAGATATACAATCAAAAAACGTATGTGTCAAAGGATTTATCGTTAGAGAAAAAAGTGACACACCTAACAACTTTAGAAATGAAATGAGCTTAGACGTTTATTTAAAACAAAATAAAATAATCGGTCTTGAAGGAATAGATACAAGAGCATTAACAAAAATCCTTAGAAATCAAGGAACAATGAGAGGTATAATAACAATCGACGAAAATGCTACACTTGAAAGTGTTCAACCTAAGTTAGAAAAATTCGATAATACATATGCAGTTTATGATGTTTCAAGAAAAGAAAAAGAATACTACCAAGGTAGTGGTGTAAAAGTGGCTGTTATGGATTATGGTGTAAAACAAAACATAATAGACAACTTTATAAAAAGAGGTTGTGATGTAACAGTATATCCTGCTACTACAACTGCAGAAGAAGTATTAAACGATGATCCAGATTTAATATTCTTATCAAATGGACCTGGGGACCCAGACGATTTAGATGAGATAGTAGGAAATGTTAAGAAAATGATAGGCAAAAAACCTATAGTAGGTATATGCTTAGGACACCAAATTTTAGCTAGAACTTTCGGTGGAAAAACTGGAAAACTTAAATTTGGACACAGAGGTGGAAACCATCCTGTAAAAGATTTCGAAGAAAATAAAGTATTTATAACTGCACAAAACCACGGTTACTATGTGTGTGAAGTGCCAGAATGCATGGAAGTAACTCAAATCAACTTAAACGACAACACAGTTGAAGGTATGAGACATAAAGAATTACCGATATACAGCGTACAATATCATCCAGAGGCTTGCCCAGGACCAAAAGATAGTGAATATGTATTCGATAAATTCTTAGATGTATTAAACAATAAATAATTAGAACGTTATAAGTATTTTGTGAAGGAGAAAAAATTATGCCTAAAATAGATAGTATTAAGAAAACATTAGTATTAGGGTCAGGACCAATAATAATCGGACAAGCAGCGGAATTTGACTACTCAGGAACACAAGCTTGTGAAGCTTTAAAAGAAGAAGGAGTAGAAGTTGTATTAATAAACTCAAATCCAGCTACAATAATGACGGACAAAGAAGTAGCTCATAAAATTTACATAGAACCACTTACATTAGAAGCGATAGAAAAAGTAATAGAAAAAGAAAGACCAGACAGTTTACTTGCTGGTATGGGTGGTCAAACAGCACTAAACCTAGCAGTAGAATTATCAGATGCTGGTATATTAGATAAATACGGTGTAAAAGTAATCGGTACTTCAATAGAATCAATCAAAAAAGGTGAAGACAGAGACGAATTCAGAGAGATGATGAGAAGTATCAATCAACCAGTAATCGAAAGTGATATCGTAACTAATTTAGAAGACGGTATCATATATGCTGAAAAAATAGGATACCCAGTTATAATAAGACCTGCTTATACACTAGGAGGAACTGGTGGAGGTATAGCTGAAAACAAAGAAGAATTAATAGAAATTCTTACTCATGGTTTACAACTTAGCCCAGTTACACAAGTTCTTATAGAAAAAAGTATAAAAGGTTGGAAAGAAATCGAATACGAAGTAATGAGAGACGGAAACGGAGATTGTATAACTGTTTGTAACATGGAAAATGTGGACCCAGTTGGTGTGCATACAGGAGATAGTATAGTTGTAGCTCCATCTCAAACTTTAAGTGATAAAGAATACCAATTATTAAGAACTGCTTCAATTGAAATAATAAATGCAATCGAAGTAAAAGGTGGGTGTAACGTACAAATAGCATTACATCCTCACAGATTAGAATATGCAATCATAGAAATAAACCCAAGAGTTAGTAGATCTTCAGCATTAGCATCAAAAGCAACCGGTTATCCAATAGCAAAAGTTGCAGCTAAAATAGCTTTAGGATATACATTAGACGAAATAGAAAATGCAGTAACTAAGAAAACAAAAGCTTGTTTCGAACCAACTCTTGACTATGTTGTTGTAAAAATACCAAAATGGCCATTTGATAAATTTAAACAAGCAAACAGAAGACTTGGAACAAAAATGATGGCTACTGGAGAGATAATGAGTATAGGAAGCAACTTCGAAGCTGCTTTATTAAAAGGGATAAGATCTTTAGAAATAGGAAAATACTCTTTAATACACAAACCTTCTGAACAAAGAACAATAGAAGAATTAAAAGAAAGAGTAGTTATGCCAGATGACGAAAGATTATTCGACTTAGCTGAAATGATAAGAAGAGGCTACAGCATCGATATGATAGAAAAAATCACTGGTGTAGATAAATGGTTCTTATACAGAATAGATTGGATAGTTAAACAAGAAGAAAAATTAAAAACTATGAAAATAGAAGATATAAGCAAAGACTATCTAAAAACTCTTAAGAAAAAAGGATTCTCAGATAAAGGTATAGCTGACTTAATGAAAATAAGCCCAGAAAAAGTTTATGAATTAAGATCTCTATATAATATCCATGCAGCTTACAAAATGGTTGATACATGTGGTGGAGAATTCGATGCATTATCTCCATACTACTACTCAACTTACGAAGAATATGATGAAGTTGTAGTAAGTGATAAGAGAAAAATAGTTGTTTTAGGTTCTGGACCAATAAGAATAGGGCAAGGTATAGAATTCGACTACTGTTCAGTTCACTGTATAAAAGCCCTAAGAAAATTAGGAATAGAAACTATAATAGTAAACAACAACCCAGAAACAGTAAGTACAGACTTCGATACTTCTGATAAATTATACTTCGAACCATTAACAGAAGAAGAAGTTTTAAATATAATAGAAAAAGAACAACCAGAAGGTGTAATCTTACAATTCGGAGGACAAACAGCTATAAAATTAGCTAAATTCTTAGATGAAAAGAATATACCTATATTAGGAACTGACTTCAATGATATAGATGCAGCAGAAGACAGAGAAAAATTTGATGAATTACTAGAAAAATTAAATATAAATAGACCAAAAGGTATAGCTGTATGGTCTACTGAAGAAGGTATAAAACATGCCAGCGAAATAGGATATCCAGTTTTAGTTAGACCTTCTTACGTACTTGGTGGTCAAGGTATGGAAATAACTTATAATGAAGCTAAATTAAAAGCTTACCTTGATAGCGCATTTGAAAGAGATAGCAAAAACCCAGTACTTATAGATAAATATCTAGTTGGTAGAGAAATAGAAGTAGATGCTATATGCGATAAAGAAGATGTATTAATACCAGGAATCATGGAACATTTAGAAAGAGCAGGGGTTCACTCTGGAGACTCTATAACAATGTATCCAAGCCAAAATATATCTGATGATATAAAAGAAAAAATATTAGACTACACTAAGAAAATAGCATTAGAACTTAATGTTTTAGGTATGGTTAATATACAATTTATCGAATTTAAAGGTGAACTATATATCATAGAAGTTAACCCAAGAGCAAGTAGAACAGTACCATATATAAGTAAAGTTAGTGGTGTGCCAATAGTAGATTTAGCTACAAAATGTATGTTAGGTGCAAAATTAAAAGATCTTGGATATGGAACAGGAATCTACAAAACTCCAGACTTAATAGCAGTAAAAGTACCTGTATTCTCAATGTCAAAACTTGCTAGAGTTGACGTAAGTCTTGGACCAGAAATGAAATCAACTGGTGAAGTTTTAGGTGTTGGTGAAACATTAGAAGAAGCATTATACAAAGGATTTACAGCAGCAGGTAAGAAAATGTCTAATGATAGAGGCGTAGTACTTGCAACAGTAAATGACCAAGATAAAGAAGAATTCTTAGAAATAGCAAAAGATATGAAACGTGTTGGATATACTTTCATGGCAACAGAAGGAACAGCATCACTTCTAAAAGCTAATGGAATAGATTCAATAGTAGTTAATAAAATAGGAGAAGTTAGACCAAACATACTTGATGTTATAACTAACAACCAAGTTGATATGGTTATAAACACTCCAACAAAAGGTAACGATGCAACTAGAGATGGATTTAGAATAAGAAGATTAGCGACTGAATATTCTATAGATGTTATGACTTCTCTAGATACACTAAAAGCATTAGTAAAAGTAAATCAAAAACATATTGATAAAGATCAATTAAAAGTATATAACTTAGCTGATTAATTAAATATAATTAGATAAAAAAGTTGCTGCAAATAGGTATTAAACTACTTTGCAGCAACTTTTTTTATTACAAAAAATATAGAAGAGAAATCATAATCAAGGAAAGTAAATAAATTATCTCTTCTATAGGAAGTTATTATGGATATATTATTATAGTCTAGTTTTAATCTATATATGGTTTTAAACTAAACATGTTGAACTCTGAATTATTAAGGCATTTCTTTTATTTCTATAAGTGAATTTTTAGGAAGTAAATAAGTTATTAATTTATCATAATTTACATTTTCAAAAGATCCTATATATTCAGGGACTATGGTTATTGTATTGTCTGTAGCTTCTAGTATTTCACCGAATATTGGTTCCATGCTAAGGTAAGTTTTTACTCTAACATATTTTTTTAATAAATTATTTATTTCTTCAAGATTCTTACAGTTTATAGTTTTATAATTTTCAGTGTTATTTAACATAAAAACCACTCCTTTTTAATAAATAAGAATATTCTGAAAGCTACCGGTACAGGACCTTTTTCCTCGATTTATGATAAACCTTTGTATAATATTTAATTAACTATCTAACTATTTTTATATTGTAATAATACTACATCAAGTATACACGACACAATATTATAAAAAAATTAATATAATAAAATAAAAATATTTATGTTTAACTTATTTTATTTTAAAAATAAATAAAATAAGTTAAAAAAATATAGTTTTAAAAAGTTAAAAAAATAACTTTGGGAAAACGATTTTTAGGAAAGCGTATAATAATATAGTTTAATTGTTAAATAAGCAACAAAGAATTGAAATAAAAAAGAGAAACAAATATATTTGTTTCTCAAATCTATAATTATCTTCTTCTTCTTTTTCTAAGAACATTTTCTGGATTACAATAAAATCTAGGATTTATATAATCGCTAAATTGTTCAAATGGAACTAAGAATTTTGGAACCCCAGCTGATTCTTTTGCTATTTCATCAACCTCGAAATATAAAACAATACCTTTATCTGTTATGTAAAAGGCTTGTGAATCAGGAATGTCTACAACTGTATTTTCATAAAATAGTTCTGGAGTTTTAGCTATTTCATCATTTACAAATTGTGATAACAATGAAAGATAATCTACACCTTCATTAAATAAGTCTTTTAAAGTAAGTTTGTTTCCATTAAGCAAATCTATATTAAAGTTATAAACATCTTCGTATAGAGGCCCATAATTATCACTAATGGAGTTTAAATTTAATACAAAACTTAAGATATGATTTTTACTAAATGTAATATCATAAGAAGTACTTACTTGATAAATTCTCTTAGGAAGGGCATTTTGTTCTGCTGTTTTGTTATATTGAGCCATTTCCTCATAAAGACTATCTCTAAAAGTATTTATATTAGAATAAACAGTTTTATTTAAATTATCTAAGATTTGTTTGTCTACTTGAAAATACGAGTTTTTTACATTGTAGAAAACAGGATAAGCCAAATCATAATAGAAAAATTCTTCTCTACCAAAAATCTCATTATATTGAACATATAGTAGATTATAAATACATCTTGTGAAATTTGGATTTATTTGATTCATTATAATCTGTTGCACAAAAATCTATTTTAGATTGACTGCAACAATTCACCTCCTAATTAAATAAACTACTAATATTTATGATTATTAAAAAAAAAAAAGAACATTTTAATTTGGGGGCATTATGAATTTATATAAAAGCTGATAGAAATAGCAAATAAAGTATATAAACTGGTGAAAATACCTAAAATAAAGCTAGTTAATATGATATAATACATAAGATTAGTAAGAATTATAGGAGGTAATAACGTGTTATTATTAGCGGATCAATGGAAAGATTATGAACTTATAGACATGGGAAATGGAGAAAAACTAGAGAGATGGGGAAACTATGTACTTAGAAGACCGGATCCTCAAGTAGTTTGGCCAATGGAAGCTGAATGGTCTCTATGGAAGAATCCTCATGGACATTACCACAGAAGTAATAAAGGTGGTGGACAATGGGAGCATAAAAAGAAATACCCAGAGCAATGGACTATAAGTTATAAAAACTTAAAATTCCACATAAAACCAACTGGATTTAAACATACTGGATTATTCCCAGAACAAGCGGCAAACTGGGAGTGGTCAATGGACAAAATAAGAAATGCAAAAAGACCGATAAAAGTATTAAACTTATTTGCTTATACTGGTGGAGCAACTGTTGCTTGTGCTGCGGCTGGAGCAGCAGAAGTATGTCACGTAGATGCTTCTAAAGGTATGACTACTCAAGCAAAAGAAAATATAAAATTATCAGG
The DNA here is from genome assembly GCA_945931665.1 of uncultured Clostridium sp. Classification (GTDB taxonomy): domain Bacteria; phylum Bacillota; class Clostridia; order Peptostreptococcales; family Peptostreptococcaceae; genus Intestinibacter. The sequence continues at coordinate 33,989 of CAMEPL010000006.1, forward strand.
GTTAGAAGATAGAAAAGTAAGATTTATAGTAGACGATGTTGTAAAATTCGTTGAAAGAGAAATAAGAAGAGGAAACAAATATGATGCCATAATAATGGACCCACCTTCATACGGAAGAGGACCAAAAGGTGAAGTATGGCAAATAGAAGAAAAACTATTTGACTTTGTTAACTTATGTATGAAAGTATTATCAGACAAACCATTATTCTTCTTAATAAACTCATATACAACAGGGTTCTCACCAATAGTATTAGAAAATGTACTTCAAACTACTATAGGTAAGAAAGTAAAAGGTGGAAAAATATACGGAGGAGAATTAGGAATACCAGCTTCAAGAGACGGAAAAATTCTTCCATGCGGTATATTTGGTAGATGGGAGTCTAAATAATGCTTAACGTAATATTTGAAGATAATCATTTATTAGTAGTTGAAAAGCCTGTAAATATATTATCTCAAGGTGATAACACCAATGATGATGATATGGTAAATTTACTAAAAAAATATTTGAAAGAAAAATACAACAAACCAGGTAATGTTTTTGTTGGACTTGTTCATAGATTAGATAGACCTGTTGGAGGAATAATGGTATTTGCCAAAACTTCAAAAGCTGCATCTAGATTATCTGAGCAGGTTAGAAACAAGACGTTTAAGAAGACTTATAAAGCTGTTATTCACGGCAATATGAAAAAGAAAGAGGACAACTTAAGCGACTATCTATACAAAGACAAAAAGACAAACATGGTAAGTGTAGTAAATAAAAATCATAAAGATGCTAAGGATGCTAAATTAAGCTACAAAACGTTAGCATCAAATAATGGTTTTAGTCTTGTAGAAATTGATTTACAAACAGGTAGACCACACCAAATTAGAGTTCAATTTTCAAGCAGAAATCATCCACTTTATGGTGATCAAAGATACGGAAAGAACGTAAATAAAAAAGGGCAACAAATAGCATTGTGGTCGTATAAAATAGAAATAGAACATCCAACTAAAAAAGAGAAAATGGAATTTGTTTGTGAACCACCGAATAAATATCCATGGAATATGTTTTAGTATTTTTAAGGAGAAAAAATGGAGAGATATGTAGGTTTTTATATTGAAGAGCCAGTAGGAAACAACGTATTTTCTTATGACGAAAGAACGAATAAGAAAATATTTGTACCTAAACTAATAGAAGGAACTTTAGATGATGTATCTTTAGGTGAAAATATAGTTTTCAACGAAATTGATGAAGATACAGAAATAAAAGCAATAGGACTTAAAAATTTAGTTCAATACGAAGTAGATGGAAAAGTCGTCTATATATTTGACAACCATAACCATGCCTTTTATTTCTGGATGAAGAGTTTACAACAAGGATTATTTAATAAAGGTTGTAGATTAGTTCATGTAGATCAACATAAAGACATGAGAAAGCCCGAAGATTATACAGTAGACTTAGAAGATTTAGACGATGTTTTTAGATATACTAACAAAGTTTTAAATGTGGGGAATTTTATACAGCCTGCACTTAAAAAGGGTGTATTCTGTGATGTGGATATAATAGATAGCTCTTATGGATTTGATTTAAAAGTAGAAGGAGAATATGTTTTAGATATAGATTTAGATATATTCTCTAAAGATATGGACTATATTCCATATGACTTCAGATTAAATAAAATTAAAGAGTTAATAAAGGGTGCAAAAGTGATTACAATCGCTTCAAGCCCATACTTTATAGACCAAGAGTATGCCATAAAGGTATTAAAAGAATTGTTTAATTATGATATAATATAGAATTGTTAATAATAAGGAAAAACTTATAATAAATATTAATTAGGAGGAACTTATAATGAGTTTATATGCAGAGTGGAGAAATCTTTGTGATAACCACGCAAACAATGATGAAGAAATAAAATTCTGGGAAAATTACTTAAAATCAGAAGCAGGAATATACAATGAAATATTAAACAACAAAACTGATGTTGTTGAAGGTACAGTTGCTGAATTAGCAGCTAAATACGGTGTATCTAACGAATTATTCATGGGATTCTTAGATGGAATAAGCGAAAGTGTTAAAGAAGAGTTAGATTTAGAAGCTATAGAAGCTGATACTAACGTTTCTATAAAAATAGACTGGGAAAAATTATACTACAATATGTTAGGTGCTGAAGCTCACTGGTTATATGAATTAGAAGGATGGAATGGAATATTATCTCCTGAAACTAGAAAAGCTATAACTAAAGATTACAACAGATCTAGAATAGTAGTTAAAGAAGATAAAGTTGGAAGAAACGATCCATGTCCATGTGGAAGCGGTAAAAAATACAAAAAATGTTGTGGAAAATAATATCGAAATAGATAAGAAGGCATTTGAAATACACATTAAAAGTGTATTTTCAAATGTCTTTTTTTGTTTCTATTTATTAATCTTTTTGTACTGCTCTTTTTATGGCATCTATAATAAGACTTTCAAATATATTAATATCTACGTGCTCAACTTCGACAGGAACTTGAATTTTTTCATATAAATCAAATACCATATCGTCAGTTATTTTAATTACACCTGTGTCCCCAATTATAGCATTTTCATACATACCAAATTGATTTAATCTATCATAATTATCTACGGCATTGCTAAATTCGTTTAGTTCATCAAACTTTTCAACCCAACCAGAAGTCAAATATATATCTTTACCTTCGACATAAGATTCAACCACTTTATCACCTATAATAGCCTCTAAACAATTTGCAGGTTTAATTGTTACGATATTATTGTATTTCTTTAAAAACTCGAAAAATCTATAGTGACATTTAGAACCATAAAGGACAATCACTTTATCATATTCTAGCGTCAATTTATCTAAAGAATTTGTAACATCCTTTTCTAATTTATCTAAATTAGTATGTAATCCGAAATGTAGGTAAGTTACTTCTATATTATCTTCAAATAATTGTTTAGCCTTTATATCTTTCAAAACTTTTTCTAGTTCAGGCTCAAAAACTGAACATGCTAAAATTCCTATTCTCATTATTATCCCCCTATAAAATTAAATAAATTATATCTAAATTATATAATATTATCACTCTAAGTTAAATAATGTTAAAAAATATAACTTATGGAACAAAAATCGCTAAAAAACATAATATAAACTAAGTTGAAGTAATAGGGGGATTATTATGAAAGTTGGAGATATAGTTGCTAGAAAATCTTACAACAAAGATATAGTTTTTAAGATTACTGATATTATTGATGAAGATGGTAAAAAAATAGCTATATTGAAGGGGGTTGCATTTAGAATAATAGCCGACGCAGAACTAAGTGACTTAGAATTATTAAAACCTCCAGATATAAGAGATATTTTAATGGATAAAACAGTAGAAAGTATTTTATATAGAACTATAAAACATGCAAAAGAAAGAGACAAAAGAAATATGAGGGGACTGCCAAAGGCTGCAAAACAGCCGTTACCAAATGTTTATGGACTACCAGGTAAGGTACTTCAAATTGATGGAGATAAAGAATATTTAAAAATATGTTTAGATGTATATTCTCAGTTAGGAATTCCTGCAGTTGGGGTTGCTATACCAGAAGCTAATCAATATAAAGAAGTTAAAAAACTATTAGAAAAACATAAGCCAGATATTTTAGTTATAACTGGTCATGATGCATTGTATGTTAAAAATGGGGACTTAAAAAATATAAATAATTATAGAAACTCAAATAACTTTTTAAAAGCAGTCAAGGAAGCTAGAAAATGGCAACCAGATTTAGATACTTTGGTTATATTTGCTGGTGCATGCCAATCAAATTATGAGGCTTTAATGAAAGGTGGAGCGAATTATGCAAGTTCACCAGGAAGGATAATGATACATGCATTAGATCCTGTTTTTATTGTGGAAAAGATAGCTTGCTCAAGAATTGATGTAGTAGTTCCGATAGAAGAAATATTAGATCAAACAATAACTGGGGTAAAGGGAATTGGTGGCTTTGAAACAAGAGGAAAGTTTAGATGGGCGATGCCAAAACCTTTGTTGTAAGAAGATTTAATCTTATGAGTTTGAACCGTAGTGGCGACCTTTAATGTATAAATAAAAAAAATAATACTGTATTCTTATAAAATACTATTGACAACGACGTTAGAAATATATAAAATTATTAGTTTATACATTTGACAAAAATATAGTTTTATGATATTATGTAAACATATAATAAAATGGAGAAGGTGATCTCGTGGCTACTGTTCAAACTTTGGATAAAATCCGAATTACCCTAAAACAACATTTAGGAAAGACGATAGTATTAAAAGCAAACAAAGGGAGAAAGCAGATTGTTACAAAAGTTGGAGTACTAGAAAATGTATATCCAAGTGTTTTTGTAGTAAAATTAGACGGAACATCAGATGGAAATCAAAGAGTATCTTATAGTTACTCGGATTTATTGACAGCAAATGTAAAATTACAAATTTGTAAAAATAAAGAGAATAAATTAAGCGCAAGTTAAAATTATACCTATTAAATAGGTGTAATTTTTTTTTGTCTCCGTAAATATAATTTAATAGTTAGATTATATGGGAGGGATAGTCGTGGAGTTGATAAAAGATATTATTAAAATAGACAATAGAATGGATTTTGGGAAATTCCAAACATTTATAGAGTCAGAAAATGTTGTTCCAGACAAGAAGTTAGACGTGTATGATATTGTGGATACTATGGGATACATAGTCCTTAGAAAAGTTGAAATATCAGAAGGAAAAATAACTTGTAGAGGTAGTTTCAACTATAACGTCATCTATATTGCAGATGATAAGAGTACAGTATCAAATATATACGGAAAAATTGAAATTAATGAAGTCATAGAAAGAGATAATATAACTTCTGATATGGAATATATGCTGTTCCCAGAAGTAGAACATGTTGACTGCACTATAATGAATGAAAGAAAGATCAAAGTAGGAGCATTGATAAATATAAGAGGAAGTCTTTTTGAAAAACAAAGACTTGATATAGTAAAAGATGTTTCACAAGTAGAAGGAATACAAAAACACAGAAAAGAAATTTCATACCAAGATATAGTTGGGATTGAAAAGTCAGAAAATGTAGTTAGAGATACTATAACAGTTAATATAGAAGAAATAGAAGATATAATAAATATAAATCCAGTTGTAAGAGTTAAAGAAAGTAGAATAACAGATAATAAAGTTATAATAGGTGGGGTTTTAGAAATAAATCCTTTAGCTTGCACTTATGATTCAGATATTGTTGAACTAGAAAGAGTAGGCATTGACTTTACTCAATTTATTGAAGTACCTGGTGCATTTGAAGGTATGGATGAAGAAATCCTTATGAATATAGGTGATTTCAATTATGAATTCAAGAGAAATGAAGACAATGATACAGGACTTTTAGAAGTTGAATGTACAGTTTTTTCAAAGGTAAAAGTAAGCGAGGAAGTAACTAGAGAAGTTTTACAAGATGCATATTCTCCTCAAAAAATAATAAAATTTGAACATAGACTTATTCATCTAAACAAAACTTTATTTACATCAACTGACACATTCTTAGTTAGAGAAAGTATAAATTATGACAACGAAGATATTCAAATAAAAGATATAGTAAATGTATGTTGCAATGCATCAGTAGAAAATAGTTATATTGAAGGATCTAATTGTATAATTCAAGGTATAATAAAAATCGATATACTTTTCATTCCAATTGAAGGATTAAAAATGATTTATAAGATAAATGAAGAAATACCTTTTGAACATGAGTTAGAGATAAATAAATTATCAGATACATGCTCAGTATATAATACAATTTGTATAGAAAAAGTAGAAGCAGATTTAAATAGAAATCAAATTGATTTAAATATAAGAATAAATAGATTTGCAGAAGCTATTGATAAGAAAGCAGAAAGCTTCATAATAAAAGGAGAAGATAAAGGTGAATATGATTTATCAACTGCTCCAAGTATAATAGTATATATTTGTAAAGAAAATGATAATTTATGGGATATAGCTAAGAAATACAATACAACTGAGGAAGAAATTGCACAGACGAACGAAATTAATTTAGAAGATGATTTACAACCAGGTAAATGTTTAATTCTAGAAAAAAAAGTCGCACAAACTGAATAAAAGTTTTAATAATATTAGGGAAAAAGAGAAATAATAGGGGATAGTGTCCCCTATTATTTTATTTTTGTAGTATAATTATAAATAGTAATGCATTATACGATATACAAAAACAATTATCAAGGAGGCTAAAATGAATTCAATAAAATTAAAAAGTAGAGCAAAAATTAATTTATCTATAGACGTATTAGGGAAGAGACAAGATGGATATCATTTAGTCGAAATGATAATGCAAACAATTGATTTATACGACTTAATTGAGATTAGCGAAATAGAAGATAATCAAATTATAATTAAAAGCGCTAGTGATGAAATTCCGCTAGATTGTAATAATCTTGTATATAAAGCAGCTGATTTAATAAAACAAAAATTTAATATAACTAAAGGTATAGAAATTGATATCCAAAAAAATATACCTGTAGCAGCAGGAATGGCAGGTGGAAGTTCAAATGCAGCAGCTATATTAGTAGGTTTAAACAAACTTTGGAATTTAAATTTAAGTGATCAAGCATTAGAGGAATTAGGATTAAAATTAGGAGCAGATGTTCCATTTTGTATAAATGGAGGGGCTGTATTAGCTTCGGGGATTGGAGAAGAATTAACTCCAATAAAAGGATTATCTAAAGATATCTGTATTTTGGTCTGTAAACCAGATTTATTTGTATCAACAAAAGAAGTTTATGAATCCCTAGATTCAAAACACATCGACAAAAGACCTAATAATAAGTTTCTAATCGATTGCTTAAAAAATGAGGATATTAGAAAATTAGCAGAAAATATGTTTAATGTTCTTGAAGAAGTTACTGTGGAAAAACATCCAGTAATTCAACAAATTAAAGATATAATGATAAAAAACAAGGCATTAGGAGCTATGATGAGTGGAAGTGGTCCTACAGTTTTTGGTTTATACGATAATATAGAAGATGCAAACATATGTAAATCTATATTAGAAAATCATTTTAAGCAAACATTTGTCGTAGCGTGTGAAGAAAAGGGGGTTGAGGTTAATGGATAGTTTAACTAAATTAAATTTAGATAATTATAAGCCATTAAGAGATGTTGTTTTTGAAAATTTGAGAAGTGCTATTTTGGAAGGAAAATTAAAATCTGGCCAAAGATTAATGGAAGTTCAATTAGCAGAGCAGCTAGGGGTAAGTAGAACTCCAGTAAGAGAAGCTATAAGAAAGTTAGAACTTGAGGGATTAGTTGTTATGTTACCTAGGAAGGGTGCATATGTTGCTAATATATCTGTCAAAGATTTAATGGATGTACTAGAGATTAGAGCAAGTTTAGAAGGATTAGGTGCATCTCTAGCAGCAGAAAGACGAACAGAAGAAGATATAAAGAATTTAGAACAAATAGAAGAAGAATTTGAACAAGCTGTAATAACACAAAATATAGATATGTTGTTAAAAAAAGATATAGAATTTCATGAATGTATATTTAAAGCAGCTAATAATAAAAAATTAGAAAAGATGATAAATTCTTTATGGGAACAAGTACAGAGGTTTAGAACAACTTATGTATCAGATTCGAATGCATCATTAAGTTTAATAGATGAGCATAGAATAATTTTGAATGCTATAAAAGAAGGAAATATAGCAGATGGGAAAAAGGCTGCTATTAAACATATAGAAAAAGCAGAACAATTTATGTTAGATCATTGCACTAAATAATTAAGTTGTGTAGAAAACGATATCTAAATGAGTAATTATAAAAAAGAGAAGAGTGGTCTTCTAGAAGAAATATTTATAAAAGAGAAATTATTTTTGTAGTAAGGATAATTCCTCCTTTATAAATATTTAGCTAGAGGACCATTTTTTATTGCATTTTTTATGTATAAAATAAAATAACTTGGAAATAATCTCATTATATCGAAGTTAAGTATAAAAGTTTTAAGTAATATTATGATTTATATATAAAAAATGGGGATGAGATTATGAAAAACAATAACAATAGTATAAGAAATATATTAAAAATAAATAGAAATATAAAATTTAGAATAATACTATGTAGTGTTATGCTTTTTCTTGTATTAGGTATAATGGCTACTTGTGCATATGCACAAATATCTAAAATAGATAAATTTTCAGATGATTATAAGGATAATTTAATAAGATTTCATGTACTAGCAAATAGTGATTCAGATGAAGATCAAGCACTTAAATTAAAAGTAAGAGATGAAGTTATAAGCTACTTACAACCAAAGTTAAAAGACTCAGAATCTATAAAAGAGAGTGAACAAATAATACTTAAAGAAGAAAATAATTTAATGGATATATGTAAAAAAACAATAAAAGAAAATGGGTATGATTATGACGTAAATATAAATCTAGGATATAGTAAATTTCCAACAAAACAATATTCTAGTGTCGTATTACCAGCTGGTGAATATAAGGCATTAAAAATAGTAATAGGGAAAGGACAAGGCAGAAATTGGTGGTGTGTTATGTTCCCTCCACTTTGTTTCGTAGATGAACAAAATAACGTAATAGACAAAGAAACTGATGAAAAATTAAAATCAGTTTTAACAAAAGATGAGTATGAATTAATAGTTGAAAAAGATAATAAAAAAGTAAATGATTTACAAATAAAATTTAAGATAGTAGAAGTATTTCAAAAAATATTAGATTTAAAAAAGGAAGGTCTAATAGATATAAATAGTTAATTTATATAGATGCTAAATTTTATTTTTATAAAGGAGAGTTATTTATGGGAAGGTATTATAAAATAATACTATCATTGGTTATAGCAATTTTTATGGTGACAGGTACCATATCTGCATATGAAGGTACTGATGTAAATTTAATAAGTGTTACTAATTTACTTAAAAAAACACAAGATGTAAAATCTAAAAAAATAAATTTATGTAATCTAAAAATAGATAAAGAAGGTCACACTAACTTATGTGTCCAGGATGTTGCAACATCGGATAATAAATCTATAAATAAAAATGAGGATGTTGCTGAAGAAGAGACACAGGCGGTCATGAGTTTAAGTGATGAACAATTAAATTTATTATCAAAATTAGTGGCAGCTGAAGCTAGAGGCGAAAGTTATGAAGGACAAGTTGCTGTAGCAGCGGTAGTTTTAAACAGAGTTAAAGATTCAAGATTTCCTGATTCTATAGAAGGTGTAATATATCAGAAGAATGCATTTTCTGTAGTTAGGGATGGGTATATAGATGCTCAGCCAACGGAAGAATCATATAAAGCAGCTAAGGATGCATTATATGGTAGCGACCCAACAAATGATGCAATTTACTTCTGGAATCCAGATATATCAACATGTAATTGGATAAATACATTAAATCCCCATCTAAGAATAGGAAATCATGTATTTGCAAGATAATTATAACTATAGATAAGAATGCCCTTTCTACAAAGACATATATTAATACATGTATTTGTAGAAGGGGCATATTTTAATTGATAATAAAGATTATAACTGTTATAATTTTTTTGATATAATTACGAAAAAATATAATTTATGTTTAATAAATTTATAAATTTTATATTACTTTGACAGATTTGTATAGTATAGCTTAGGAGGCAGTTATGGATATTAATATAAATATAGAAACAACACAGTTCAATGAATTGGGTGAAAAAAATATTATAAAAACTAATTCAAATGGAACTTTATATCAAAAGAAAGATCATAAATATATAATTTATAAAGAAGTTGAGGATGGAGAAGAAACAACAACGTCTGTAAAAATAGAAGCAGACATGGTGACTATAAGAAGATTTGGAGCTTTAAACTCAACTTTAAGGTTTAAAGTTGGACATGTTGATATATCAAATTATCTTACTCCACAAGGGGCTTTTGTTATAGAAAATCATACAAAGGAATTAGATATTTTTGAAGGAGAAGACATCTTAATACATATTGATTATGATATAAAAATAATGGATATGTTTACAGGAAGAAATATAATTAATATAGAAATTAAGCAAAAATAATAAGTCTAATAAATAAAAAATTAGATATAATATTAAAGATAGATTTATTTTCATAAATCATAGAAAATAATATTTTATAAAGGTAGTTTAAAATACTACCTTTTGTTTAATTTATTTGTTATTATATGTATTATAGTTAAATTTATTTAATCTGCAAAAACGTACAAGGACTTAATATATTTTTATAGAAAATATATAAACAATTGTAAGTTTAAATTTTGCTTGAAAGGATTTAAAAATAAATTTTAATATTTTTAATTAAAAATGTTAAATAAGTTAAAATTTATTTAAGAGGTATAGAATATGATATTTGAAAAAGTACTTGATACAATAAATAGACATAATCTTATTGAAAAAGGCGACAAAATTGTTTTAGGGATTTCTGGTGGCCCAGATTCAGTTTGCCTTCTACATATATTAAACCGATTAAAAGAAACATTAGATATAGAAATTTATGCTGCGCACTTAAATCATCAAATTAGAGGTATTGAGGCACAAAAAGATGCCCTATATGTAACACAATTGTGTGAAGATATGGGTATAAAGTATTTTGTTAAATCAATTGATGTACCAAAATACTGTAAAGAGAATAAATTATCTATTGAGGATGGTGCCAGAAAATTAAGATATGAGATGTTTTACGAAATAATGACAAGAACTCATGCTAATAAAATAGCAATTGCTCATAATGAAAATGACCAAGCTGAAACAGTGCTTATGAGAATTATGAGAGGAACAGGTCTTCAGGGATTAAGAGGTATTGAATATATAAGAGATAAAGTTATAATAAGACCTATATTAGACATAGAGAGAAGTGAGATTGAGGATTATTGTGAACAATATAATCTAAATCCAAGAATAGATCAAACTAATCTAGATCCAATCTATACAAGAAATAAAATCAGATTAAAACTAATCCCATATATGCAAGAAAACTTTAATTCAAATGTAATAAAGTCTATAGTAAGAATGACTAGTAGCATAAAGGAAGATAGTGATTATATAGAATCAAATGCACTTATGAAATTTGAAGAAATATGTTCAGTTACAGATGAAAGTATTGAAATACCAGTGGATTTATTTGTAAATTTACATAATTCAATAAAATATAGAGTTCTTAGATATGCAATAAAATATGTTTTAGGAGACACTAATTTTATAGATCAAAAACATATTTTGGAGATTATAGAGTTAGAACCAGAAAAAAAAGTAGGAAAAAAACTTAATCTTCCAAGAGGTTTATTTGTATATAGAAAGAAAAATAGTATAATAATTACTATGAAAGAAATAATTAGTGAAGAAATTGAGTTCTGTTATAAAGTTCCGAAAAATGGTTTTGTAAAAATAAAGGAATTGGGAACACTTGTAGAAACAGAAACAATGAGTATTGAAAAATACAATATCACTAAGAGGGAAAATAAAGATAATAAATGGTTTGATGCTGACAAAATAAAGGGGGACTTAAATGTAAGAAGTAGAAAAGCAGGGGATAAGATAAATATTTCTGTAGGAAATAAAAAATTAAAAACTTTATTTATCGATATGAAGATTCCAAAAGAAGAAAGATGTAGAATACCTATATTAGTAGATAGTCAGGATGTGCTATGTGTAGGTACTTATAGAGTAAGTGAGAAGTTTAAAGTCGATGAAAGCACAAAGGAAGTATTGAAGGTATGCTTTAAAACGCTTTAAAATAAAACAACATATGAAGGGAGGGCTTCTGTTGAACAAATTTTTAAAAGGAGCAGGTTTTTATTTGTTACTTTTAATTATAATCGTGACAATAGTAGAATTTGCAGGAACACCAACAGAAACAATAAAAGAATTAAACTTTTCTCAAGTATATAAATATTTAACAGAAGAAAATATATCAGAAATACATTTTGTAGATTCAACTTCAGTAGAAGGTACTATAAAAGATTCAAAAGAAAAATTCACATCTTATATGCCAAGAGAAGTCATGAGTGATGAGTTTGCAAATGAAGTATTACAACAATCTAAAGAAGGAAAATTAGTTTTTAGTGGGAAACCAAAACCAACTGAACCTTGGTATATACAAATGCTACCAACATTATTATTAATATTCTTTATGGTAATAATGTGGTTCTTATTTATGAATCAGTCTCAAGGCGGAGGCGGAAAAGTTATGAACTTTGGAAAATCAAAAGCTAGAGTTCACAAAGATGATGAAAAGACTAGAGTTACATTTAAAGATGTGGCAGGTCTTCAAGAAGAAAAAGAAGACTTAAGTGAAGTTGTTGACTTCCTTAAGAATCCAAAGAGATATATCGAATTGGGGGCTAGAATACCAAAAGGGATACTTATGGTAGGACCTCCAGGAACAGGTAAAACTTATTTATCAAGAGCTGTTGCTGGTGAAGCAGGAGTTCCATTCTTCACGATAAGTGGTTCTGATTTTGTTGAAATGTTTGTTGGGGTTGGGGCTTCAAGAGTTAGAGATTTATTCGAACAAGCTAAGAAAAATGCTCCAGCTATAATATTCATAGACGAAATAGACGCTGTTGGTAGAAAAAGAGGAGCTGGACTTGGTGGAGGACACGACGAAAGAGAACAAACATTAAATCAACTTTTAGTTGAGATGGATGGTTTCGGTGTTAACCAAGGTATAATCATAATGGCTGCAACAAATAGACCAGACATACTAGACCCTGCACTACTTAGACCAGGTAGATTTGATAGAGAGATAGTAGTAGGTGCTCCTGATGTTAGAGGTAGAGAAGCTATATTCAAAGTACACTCAAAAAATAAACCTCTTGCAAAAGATGTAAAAGTAGATGTATTAGCTAAGAGAACTCCAGGATTTACTCCTGCAGATATAGAAAATATAATGAATGAAGCTGCTATACTTACAGCTAGAAAAAAAGAAAAACAAATTCATATGGCAACTATAGAAGAAGCCATAACAAAGGTTATGGTTGGTGTTGCTAAAAAATCAAGAGTTATAAGTGCAAAAGATAGAAAACTTACAGCTTATCATGAAGCTGGTCATGCAATTTGTATGCATGTATTAGAACATGTAAGTCCAGTTCATCAAGTAACAATAATACCAAGAGGTAGAGCTGGAGGATTTACAGAACCTCTTCCAAAAGAGGATCAAATGTATGGAACTAAGAATGAAATGAAAGAAACTATCATAATGGCATTAGGTGGTAGAGTTGCAGAAGAATTAATAATGGATGACATATCTACAGGTGCATCTAATGACTTAGAAAGAGTTACTTCAATTGCTAGAGCTATGGTTACTAAATATGGTATGAGTGAAAAACTTGGACCAATGGTATATGGAGATAGTGATGAAGAAGTGTTCTTAGGAAACTCAATTTCAACTAAAAAGAATTACTCTGAAGAAATAGCTTATGAAATAGATAAAGAAGTAAGAGATATAGTTGAGGTTGCATATGCAAAATGTAGAAAAATATTAACTGATTACTCTGCTGAGCTTGATTATGTAGCTAAAGGATTATTAGCATATGAAACTTTAGATGCAGAACAATTTATAAAAGCATTTAATCAAGAACTTCCTTTAGATAAAGGAGACTTAGTTGAAAAAACTGATATAGATGATTCAGCTCAAGAAGAGACTAAAGTTGATATAAATAAGAATGTAGAAAATCCATATATGGAAAATAAAACAGAAGATACAGTTGTTGATTTAAATAAAAATAATTCAGATTCAAATGAGTAAAAATAATTTGGAATGTTAAATAAAAAGGTCGTTACATGAGTTATGTAACGACCTTTATTTTTATGATAAATTTTCCACAAAAATCTCTTTTATATATAAATATTTAACAATATAATGTAAAATAAGGTATAAACTTATAAAAGAGATTAATACATAGTATTAAAGGGGGTATTTATGAGAGAAAAGGTAATAAGAGCTATTTTAGATAGTGGAGAAAACTTTATATCAGGAGAACAATTATCTAAGGAGTTAGGAATTTCAAGAACGGCGATATGGAAACATATAAATGCACTTAGAGAAGAAGGATATAATATAGAATCAGTTAATAAAAAAGGATATAGATTAGCTGAAAAACCATATGATATATTATCTCCAGAGAATATATCTCATAATCTATCTACAGAATTTATAGGTAAAAATATAATACATTTTGATACTATAGATTCTACAAATGACTATGCTAAGGAAATTGGAAATAAAGTAAATGGTGGAACTTTAATAATAAGTGAACAACAGACTAAAGGAAAAGGAAGATTGGGCAGAAGTTGGAACTCTAAATCTGGAGATGGGATTTGGATGAGTTTAATTATAAAACCAAAGATAGAACCATATAAAGCTCCATTTCTTACTTTAGTAGCAGGTGCAAGTATTATTAAAGCATTAGACCATTTAGGTGTTGATGTATCAATTAAATGGCCAAATGATATTATATTAAATAATAGAAAAATATGCGGTATATTAACTGAATTATCAGCTGAAATGGAAAGAGTAAATTATATTGTTATTGGAATAGGTATAAATATAAAAACGATTAATTTTCCAAATGAGATAAAAGAGAAAGCTACTTCACTTTATAAAGAAGGATATAAGCTATCTAGGGTTGATATAGTTAGACAGTTTTGTATAGAATTTGAAAAATTATATAAAGCATATATATTAGATGGAAATAAAGAAAAAACTTTAGAAATATGTAGAGACTATTCAGCTATAATAGGTAAACAAGTATATATTATCAAGAATAATAAAAAAGAGTTAGTTGAATGTATAGATATAAATGAAAATGGAAATTTAATTATAAAAGAAAATAATGGTGAGATAAAAGAAATAATCTCAGGAGAAGTTTCTATAAGAGGAGTAAAAGGATATGTATAATAATATATTAGATGTTAAAGGATTAAAAGTAGGACAAGCACAAAATGAAGAGGCTCTTACAGGGTGCACAGTCGTTATATGTGAGGAAGGTGCAACTTGTGGTGTAGATGTTAGAGGAGCTGCACCAGGGACTAGAGAAACAGATTTACTTGACCCAGTAAATACGATTCAAAAAGTACATGCAGTTGTCTTATCGGGAGGATCAGCGTTTGGTTTAGAAAGTACTTGTGGAGTGAGCCAGTACTTAGAAGAACAAAATATTGGATTTGAAGCTGGGCCTTGTAAAGTACCTATAGTTGTTGGAGCTGTACTATTCGATTTAGGTATAGGAAATCATAAAATAAGACCAGATAAACAAATGGGATATGAAGCTTGTTTAAATGCTAGTGAAACAGTTTTAAAACAAGGAAACTATGGTGCAGGATGTGGAGCAAGTGTAGGAAAGTTAAGAGGACCAGAATTTGTAACTAAAAGTGGTATAGGAAGTCATTCTATAAAATTAGATAATGGAATAGTAGTATCTGCATTAGTTGCAGTTAATGCATTGGGTGATGTGTACGAAAATGGAAAGGTAATAGCAGGAGCATTAAATGATGATAAAACTAGCTGTTTAAATAGTTACGAACTTATGAAACAAGGTGTAACAAAAGGTGGTTTCAGTATAGATAATACTACAATCGGAATTATTGCAACTAATGCTAAATTAGACAAAGCACAATGTAAAAAAATATCTCAAATGGCACATGACGGATATGCCAGAGCTATATTCCCTATACATACTCCTCATGATGGAGATACTATATTTACTATGGCAACAGGAGAAATAGAAACAGGTGCAGACTTAACTTTAATAGGATCTTTAGCTGTTGAAGTTATGGAAAAAAGTATAATAAATGCTGTTAAAAATGCAAAAGAAGTAAGTGGGATTCCATCATATAATGAATTAAAAGAAGAATTATTAGTAAAATAGATATTAATATTTAATATATTGCCGAATTTATTTTGATATAAGACAAAAATACACTGAAAAGGTATATTTTTGATTATAAGAAAAAACTAACAAAAAAATGTGAGAATATTGACAATGCAAGTGCCGACTGCTAAAATTTATTTGTTACAGCGGGCATTCTTAAAAAAGAAGTCTGACTATAGGGTAAAATATATGTAACAAAATAATATTAAAAGTCCGGCATCCAATGGAGCTGGAACGGAGGTTATATTATGATGAACGCACAAGCACAAGCATCAACTCGAAAAAGATTAAATGTTAGAAGAATGGCAGTGATATCAGTACTGTCAGCAATATCAATTGTATTATCTATGATTCCTTTTGTTGGTTATATACCACTAGGACCAGTTAAAGCAACTATAATGCATGTACCTGTTATAATCGGTGCAGTAATAGAAGGTCCAGTTGTTGGAGCAGCAGTAGGTTTAATATTCGGATTAACAAGTCTATTTAAAGCATTCACAGAACCTACAATTACATCATTCTGTTTTATGAATCCAATTATTTCAGTATTACCAAGAGTATTAATTGGTGTAGTAGCATACTATGTATATGCAGGAATACACAAATTAACTAAAAGAGTTTATTTATCAGGATTCGTTGCAGGTGTAGTAGGATCTCTAACAAATACAATAGGAGTTATGGGATTAATTTACGTTTTATATGCGGATAAATATATGGCAGCAATAGGCCAAGCAGGAAACGCAGGTAAATATATTCTTGCAATATGTGCAACTAATGGAGTACCAGAAGCAATAGTAGCAGGTATATTAGTAGCAGCAGTTGCAGTAGCTATGATTAGAAAAAGCAAAAAATAGAAAGAGGGTTTATATAAATGCTATTAGTATTTGACGTTGGAAATACCAATATGGTTTTAGGCATATATGAAGGAGATACATTAACTAACAGTTGGAGAATAAACACTGATCATCAAAAAAGCTCAGATGAATATGGTATATTAATAAATAGTTTATTTGAATATCATAGAATAAATATGAGAGATGTTAAAAACATCATAATCTCATCAGTGGTTCCAGATGTTATGCATTCTCTTGAAAACTTCTGTATAAAATACTGTGGAGTTGAGCCATTAATAGTAGGACCAGGAATAAAAACTGGTTTAAACATAAAATACGATAATCCAAAACAAGTTGGGGCTGATAGAATAGTAAATGCAGTAGCAGCTATCGAAAAATACGGATACCCATCAATAATAGTTGATTTTGGAACAGCAACTACATTCTGTGCAATATCAGATAAAGGAGAATACTTAGGCGGTTCAATTTGTCCAGGAATTAAGATATCAAGTGAAGCATTATTCCATGAAGCATCTAAATTACCTAGAGTTGAATTAGCAAAACCAGGTATGACAATTTGTAAAAATACAGTATCAGCAATGCAAGCTGGTATAATATATGGTTATGCGGGAATGGTTGAGAGATTAATTAACATGATAAAAAAAGAGTTAGGTAATGATGATGTAAAAGTTATTGCAACAGGTGGACTTTCAACACTTATAGATTCAGAAACTGATAGCATAGATTATATCGATAAAGACTTAACATTAGAAGGATTAAAACTTATATACGAAAAAAATAAAGAATAATATATAAATAATCAATTAATAACAGATTAAATGAATTATTTGATTAATATATAAAAACAAAAACTGTCTCAAAAATAATAGAGGCAGTTTTTTTAGACAAAAAATATCTAGATTTTAATATTAATAAGCATAAGTATGTGTAAAAAAATAAAATTTATCAAAAATGATATAGTATATTTTAATTTTTTGTAATAATATATTAGAAGTGGTCAATAATGAATTGATATAATCCACTAAAACTTTTTAAATAAAAAGGAGAACAATAATGAACATAGGAAATGTAAGTCTTGACAACAGAGTTTTTTTATCTCCTATGGCAGGTGTAACTGACCTTCCTTTTAGATTAATATGTAAACAAAAAGGTTGTGGGATGCTTTATACAGAAATGATAAATGCGAAAGCCCTTTGCTATAATGATGAAAATACTAAAAAAATGACTAAAATAGAAGATGAGGAACACCCAATTGCAATCCAAATTTTTGGTTCAGAACCTGAATATATGGGAAGAGCCGCTGAAATATTGAACTCTCATTCTAATGAAATTTTAGATATAAATATGGGATGTCCAGCTCCTAAAGTAATAAAAAATGGTGATGGATCAGCTTTAATGAAAAATCCTAAATTAGCAGAAGAAGTTATGAGAGCAGTAGTAGAAAATTCTACAAAGCCAGTAACACTTAAGATAAGAAAAGGATGGGATGATAATAGTGTTAATGCTGTTGAAATAGCTAAAATAGCTGAACAAGCTGGAATTAGCGCTGTAGCAATACACGGTAGAACTAGAGAACAATATTATTCTGGAAAAGCAGACTGGGATATAATAAAAGAGATAAAAGAATCTATATCAATACCTGTAATAGGTAATGGTGATGTATTTGAAATAGAAGATGCAATAAATATGTTAGAAAAAACGAACTGTGATGCTATAATGATAGGTAGGGGTGCGCAAGGAAACCCATGGATATTCAATAGAATAAATCATTATATGCAAACAGGCGAGATATTACCTAAACCGACTGCAGAAGAAAAAATAAACACAGCTATAGAGCATATGAAACTTGCAGTTGCTGAACATGGAGAATATGTAGCAGTTCGTGAAATGAGAAAACATATTGGATGGTATATAAAAGGTTTAAAAAATTCAGCTAGATTTAGAGATGAAATTAATAAATTAACTGATTGTGAATCTGTAGTAATGAAGCTGAAAGAGTTGTCCTTGACACAATCAGAATAGTGACTTATAATAAAGCGCATAATTAATTAGAACGTAAAATTATAATGAATAATATAAAGAAAATTATAATTTATAAAATATAGAGTGTAAAAGGAGTTGTTAAGTTATGGTAGAAAGACAAGAGTTACTTACTCAAGAAGGTTATAATAAACTTGAAGAAGAGTTAGAATACTTAAAAACAGTAAAAAGAAAAGAAGTTGCAGAAAGATTAAAAGTAGCTATATCATTTGGGGATTTATCAGAAAATGCTGAGTACGATGAAGCTAAAAATGAACAAGCTAAATTAGAAGAACAAATATTAAAACTTGATGAAAAATTAAGAAAAGCAGTTATCATAGATGAAAGTCAAATAGATCTTGATATAGTAACAGTAGGTTCTATAGTTAAATTACATGACTTTGATTTCGATGAAGAAATTGAATATTCAATAGTAGGTTCTGCTGAAGCTGATCCATTCGAAGGAAAAATATCTAATGAATCACCAGTAGGAAAAGCTCTATTAGGTGCTAGAGTTGGTGAAGTAGTAGAAGTACAAGTTCCAGATGGAACAAATAAATTCAAAGTATTAGATATAAGAAGATAGAAGGGGAGGAACAAATGAGTAAAAATCAACATCAAAACGTAGAAACACATGAAGAACTTAGTGAAGTTCTAAAAGTTAGAAGAGAAAAATTACAAAATCTTATAGATATGGGAAGAAACCCATTCGAACAAACAAAATATGATGTAACTGATTATTCTATGGACATAAAAAATAACTTTGAAGCTAAAGAAGGCGAAACTGTTAAAATAGCAGGTCGTATAATGAGCAAAAGAATTCAAGGTAAAGCTGGATTTATAGATGTACAAGATTCTGAAGGTAGAATACAATGTTACGTTAGAAAAGACGCTATAGGTGAAGAAGAATACCCTGTGTTCAAAACATATGATATAGGTGATATCATAGGTGTTGAAGGTACTGTATTCAAAACTAAAAAAGAAGAAATATCAGTAAAAGCAACTAGCGTAGTATTATTATCTAAATCATTACAAGTACTACCAGAAAAATACCATGGATTAAAAGACGTAGACTTAAGATACAGACAAAGATACGTTGACTTAATAGTTAATCCAGAAGTAAAACAAGCATTCTTAACAAGAACTAAAGCTTTAAAAGCATTAAGAAGCTACTTAGATGAAAGAGGATTCTTAGAAGTTGAAACACCAATATTAAATACAATAGCTGGTGGAGCAAATGCTAGACCATTCATAACTCATCACAATACATTAGATATACCAATGTACTTAAGAATAGCTAATGAATTATACTTAAAAAGACTTATAGTAGGTGGATTCGATAAAGTATACGAAATGGGAAGAATGTTCAGAAACGAAGGTATGGACGTTAACCACAACCCAGAATACACTGCTATAGAAATGTACCAAGCATATGCTGACTTCAACGATATGATGGAATTAACTGAAAATGTTATAGCTCATATGGCAGAAGTTGCTACAGGAAGCACAGTTGTTAACTTCCAAGGAACTGAAATAGATTTCAAACCACCATGGAAGAGAATGACTATGATAGAATGTGTTAAAGAATACTCTGGTGTAGACTTTGATACTATAGAAACTGATGAAGAAGCTTTAGCAATAGCTAGAGAAAAAGGAATAGAAATAACTCCTGGAATGAGAAGAGGAGAAGTTATAAATGCATTCTTCGAAGAATTCGGTGAAGATAAATTAATCCAACCAACATTCATAACTCATCATCCAGTTGAAGTTTCTCCACTTGCTAAGAGAAATGCTGAAGATCCAAGAAAAACTGACAGATTCGAAGCTTTCGCAAATAAATGGGAATTAGCTAATGCATTCTCTGAACTTAATGACCCAATTGACCAAAAAGAAAGATTTATGGACCAATTAAGAAAGAAAGAATTAGGTGACGACGAAGCATGTGATATGGACGAAGATTTCATAAATGCTTTAGAAGTTGGTCTACCTCCAACAGGTGGATTAGGAATAGGTATAGATAGAGTTATGATGTTACTTACTAACTCTGCATCAATAAGAGACGTAATACTATTCCCAACTATGAAACCAATAACTCACAAAAACACTGAAGACGAAGAACAATAAGATTTAGTAAAATCTTATTATATATTAAAATAGAGGGTGTCCTTTTTAGGACATCCTTTTATTTTTTATAATTAAAATAATGTAGAAGAGTTTGACATATATATATCATAGGTATATAATTATTAACTGAAAACGAAATAGGGAATCAGTTTCGATTTTGAAGCTGATATTATTTTTTGGGCTTAAATGATAATGATAATCGATTTAATTACGTGGTGTATAGAAAAATATAATTTCAGTTATTACCTTTTAGGAAAGGGAGGAGTATGCAATTGAACAGTAATAATAGAGGAAAATATAAAACTAAACAAAGGGAATTAATATTGGATTATTTGGTCGATAATAAAAATAGACATGTAACAGTAGATGAGATAATAGATTATACAAAACAATCTGGTTCTCCAGTGGGAAAAACTACTGCATATAGATATATTGATGAATTAGAGCAAAAGGGAATAGTCCGTAAGTATACGATAGAACAAGGTATATGTGCTTGTTATCAATACATAGATAAAGAGGAAAAATGCCACAATCATTTTCATTTTAAATGTAAAGAATGTGGAGAATTATATCACTTAGATTGCAATTTTTTAAATACAGTAAAGGAACACTTATGCGATAATCATGGATTTGATATAGATAGTTCAAAAACTGTATTCTATGGAATATGTAAAAAATGCTTAAGTAAAATAGGAGATAAAAATGAATAAGAAGAAGATAGGAATAATTGCATTGATTTTTGTAATAGTGTCAGGAGTTACAATGATTTTTGCAAATGGAATAAAAAACAAACAAGTAGTGGAAAAACATGATGGGAAATTACAGATAGTAGTTACTTCATTCCCACAATATGACTTTGCTAGGGCAGTTGCTGGTAATAATGCAGATATAGAAATGCTTATAAAACCTGGTGTAGAAACACATTCATATGAACCAACACCTGACGATATACAAAAAATCCAAAACTCAGATTTATTTATATACAATGGTGGGGAAAATGATGAGTGGGTAAATGGAATATTAGACTCTCTAGATATGAGTAAAACAAGAACTTTAAAATTAGAGGATTGTGTAAATCTAATCGAAGAAGATGAAACAGTAGGACTTGAAGGAGTAGCAACTCACTCACATGACCATGATCACGAGGATGAACATAATCACGATAATGAAGATGAACACAGCCATGATGGACACGAACATAGCACAACAGATATAGAGTATGATGAACATGTTTGGACATCACCTATAAACGCTATAAAAATAGTTAAAGAAATAAATAGTGTTTTAAATCAATTAGATAAAGCAGATGCATATGAATTTGATAAAAATGCAAAACAATATATATCTGAAATAAATGATATAGATTCACAAATTAGAGATATAGTAAAACATGCAAAAAGAAAAACTTTAGTATTTGGGGACAGATTCCCGTTCAAATACTTTGTAGAAGAGTATGGTCTTAATTATAAGGCAGCATTCCCAGGATGTAGTGATGAAATGGAGCCATCAGCAGAAACTGTTTCTTACTTAGTTAATTTTATTAGACAAGAAAACATACCAGTAGTATTATACGTTGAACTTAGTAGTCAAAAAGTAGCTAATACTTTAGCTAGTGAAACCGGTGTAAAAACAATGTGTTTAAATTCGGCTCACAACCTTAGTCAAAAAGATTTTGAAAATGGAGCAACTTATGTGTCTATTATGAAAGAAAATATAAAAACACTTAAGGTAGCATTGCAATAAAATATGAATTGGAAAGGAATATTTTAAATGAGTCAAATAGAATGTAAAGATGTTAGTGTAAAATATGAAAGTCAAGTAGTATTAGAAGATATTTCTTTTTCTATAGAACAAGGTGATTACTTATGTATAGTTGGAGAAAATGGTTCAGGGAAAAGTACATTAGTCAAAACTATATTAGGGCTTGAAAGTTCTAAAACAGGTAAAATTGTTTTTGGAGAAGGTTTAAATAAAAGTGAAATAGGATATTTACCACAACAAACTCAAGCTCAAAAGGATTTTCCAGCATCGGTATATGAGGTTGTATTATCAGGATGTTTAAATTCAAGAGGATTTAGTCCATTTTATTCTGCAAAAGATAAGAAATTAGCTAATGAAATGATTAAATCTCTTGGTATAGAAAATATAAAGAAAAAATCATTTAGAGAATTATCAGGAGGGCAACAACAAAGAGTATTACTAGCTAGAGCACTTTGTGCAACAAAAAAGATAATTATACTTGATGAACCTATAACAGGTTTAGACCCGACTGTAACACGTGAGATGTATAGTTTAATAAAAGAAATAAACAAAAAAGGAATAACGATTATAATGGTATCTCATGATATAAATTTTGCAGTTAATAATGCAAGTAAAATACTTCATTTAAAAAAGAACATAAAATTTTTCGGGAATACAGAAGACTATGTAAATAGTGAAGTAGGAAGAAGATTTATAGGAGGTGCCCAAATTGATTAGTGTATTAAGTGACATGATGTCATATACATTTATAGTTAGAGCAATGATAGTAGGTGGATTAGTTGCTTTATGCTCAGCTTTATTAGGTGTTAGTTTAGTTTTAAAAAGATATTCAATGATAGGTGATGGATTATCACATGTAGCATTTGCTGCTCTTACAATAGCTGTAGCTATGAATGTAGCGCCACTATATATATCAACTCCTATAGTTACTGTAGCAGCTATCATACTGCTTAGATTAAGTGAGAACAGCAAGATAAAAGGTGATTCGGCAATTGCATTAATATCGACAGTATCTATTGCTATAGGGGTTGTTGTAACAGCATTGACAAAAGGTATGAATACAGATGTATATAGTTATATGTTTGGTAGCATATTAGCAATGTCTGAATCAGATGTATATATGAGTATTGCTTTATCTGTAGTAGTTATTATTTTATTTGTATTCTTTTACAATAAAATATTTGCAGTTACTTTTGACGAATCATTCGCAAAAGCAACAGGAACAAGGGCAGATGCTTATAATATGATAATTGCTGTTTTAACAGCCATAACAATAGTTGTTGGTATGAGAATAATGGGTACAATGCTTATATCGAGTTTAATAATATTCCCAGCATTAATATCTATGAGAAACTTTAAAACATTTAGAAGTGTAATAATATGTTCAGCGATAGTATCAGTAGTATGTTTCTTTTTAGGAATAGTATTATCATATCTATATTCTATACCTACAGGAGCAAGTATCGTTCTTATAAATACTGTAGCACTAATATTATCGTATTTAATAGGAGAATTGAGAAATTAATCAATTCTCTTTTTTTATTATATTTTCTAAACTATTAACTTTAAGTAAGGGATCAAGTTATTGATTCATGATTGAACAAAATTTTTTATTAAAGAAATTTGGACTAAATTATTATTAAAAATAACATCTAAATATAAAATAACAAGATAAACCTAAAAAAATATACTTAAAAAATGGAACAAAATAAATCAATATATATTAATATGTGATAATTAGGAGAAATTTTTGTAAAGGAAATAGTAATATTTTTTTAGAATTATAATAGGACTATCAAGAATTTAATTAACAAATTAATAAAAAATAATATAGGGGGATTTTAAAATGTTGCAAATTTTAAATTGGTTATGCCTTATAAGTGTATGCTTTTTATCAATTCAAGTATTCTTATATATGTGTAAAGATACAATGAAACTTTACAAAAGTATGGTTAAATCTAAAAAAGTCAATTCTCGAAAACAAGATATTCCAACAGTTGCAGAAGAATTATTAAATAAAATTGCAAAATAATAAAAAAAGTGTTGACGGATGTGTTTTATAATGGTATAGTATTACTTGTCCTTGAGAGAGGGGCAAGAGATTTACAGAAATCTCGGTAAGAAGTAGAGGTTGGTTTTAAATAACTTAAAACGACATCTAGGTAACTTATTTAGTAAATTGGTTTTTGAAAAATAAGTTAAAAAACTTCTTAAAAAAAGTGGTTGACAAATAAATAAAGATTTGTTAAACTAAAAAAGCTGAAACGAACGAAACAAAATAAAGAAGTTGAGTGAGTTAAGTAAATGATGAAAATGAACTTTGAAAATTAAACAGTAGGTTAATTATAAACTTTAATTCACACGA
>CAMEPL010000007.1 GCA_945931665.1 uncultured Clostridium sp.
ATAATAATAGTAATAACAATAATAGGCCAAATCCAACACCGAATACACCAGGCACAAGTACCCCTGGTACAGATACTCCAACACCGGATACCCCTGGTTCAGATACCCCTGGTACAGATATTCCAACACCGGATAACCCTGATACGGATACTCCTGGTTCAGATACTCCGACTCTAGATAACCAATCAAGTAGTGAGTTGTAAAATAAAAAATTCTCTGAATAATATTATTCAGAGAATTTTTTTCTTCTAAAAACCTTTTAAACTTTTAAATCTGTACATTTTTTTAAAAAACATTAACGTACTTTTTACTTATCAACAATTTCTACATGAATCTAATTTACTCTGTGTTATAAAAATAATTATTATGTGGAATAATAACCCTATAAAAAAAATAAAGGAGTTTATTATGCCTAACGAAGATACTATTAATTTACTAAAGGAATGTGATGCTGGTTGTAAGATGGGTATCGATTCTATTGAACAGATACTCGATAAAGTCGAAAACAAGAAATTATATGATATCATAGTTAAATATTTAAATGATCATCAAAAACTACAAAATAAAATTACCGACAAGCTACATGAATTTGACTGTAAGGAAGAACAACCTAGCTCTATGGCAAAAGCTATGAGCCATATGAAAATAAGTTTTAAACTTATAAAAGGTGAACACGATAAGGAAATAGCCGATTTAATGACAGAAGGATGCAATATGGGTATAAAATCTATAAATAAATATATGAATCAATACCCAGCTGCATTAGAATCAATAAAAAGTTTATGCTATGATTTAGCAGAACTTGAAGAAAATTTTGCAAAAGATATAAGACATTATTTATAATAAAAAATGCCACATAATATGTGGTATTTTTTATTATAACTCTGAAATCTCCATAAGTCTCAAATATATCTTCTTTATTCTCAAATTTATATATTCAATATATCCCCTTTTCATAATCCAATCATTTACATCCATTTCATCAAATAAATCTTCATATTGTTCTCTTAAATACTCAATATTTTCACTATGCATATTTAGCATGTATTCATATAGAAACTCATATGCATTTTTATATGTAAATACATCAGTTTCTGAATTATTAACTGTAATTATCAACAATTGTTTATCTTCATCTACCTCAAATTTTGTTTCATTCATTTCAAAACTCCCCATTTGAGTTATTAATCTATCAACTTCCTCTAATAGATTCCTGCACTCTTTCAATAATTCAATCTCTCTCATAAAATCCCCCTGCAATTTTTATATAATTAAAGGCACAATATAAATTATATATTGTGCCTTATGTGTGCAAATTTAAATTGTATTAAATTAAAATTTAATTTATATCTCCTACATTAGTTGTAACTTATTAATTTTAAACTGTTATAAAATATATGTGGTTTAAATGTAATACTTTTGAATTGTAAATTGTTATATATCTTTATCCATTTAAGTTCACTATAAGTAGTTTTTCAATTTACACACATATTTATTAAAAGAATAAAAAATTCTATTAATCAATATCTATTAAAATCTCATTATTAGCTTTATTTAAAGCAATTTCAAGCTCTAAGATCTCTTCATTTCTATCTTCTAAATATTTTTTCAATTCTTTTTTATTAAAATTTGGTTCCTTTACCCTATAATAAACAGAAGTTGCTGCAGCATCCACTTTTCTTTCTTTAGATGATTTAACACCCTCTAAAATATTTTCAAAGTTATTTACTTGATCTCTTAAATATTTAATTCTATTTAACGCACCTTGAAGACTTATTTTCCCATTTTTAGTGTCTATGTAATTTTCATTATTTGACTTAGATATCTTAGTTTTTATTTGAGCAATCTCTTCTCCTAATTCTATTATAAGTTCAA
Organism: uncultured Clostridium sp.; assembly: GCA_945931665.1. Lineage (GTDB taxonomy): Bacteria > Bacillota > Clostridia > Peptostreptococcales > Peptostreptococcaceae > Intestinibacter. The sequence continues at coordinate 1,876 of CAMEPL010000007.1, forward strand.
ATTCTCTATTAAAGTCGACAACTTCATTGCAATCATATCTACTTCCATCTGCTTCTAATATATACTCTTGTACTACATTTTCAAGTTTCATCATGGTATACATTTTTTCTCTGTATATTCTCTCTAATTCGGATACTTTTAACATCGCCTGGCTTATCGTAATTTTTTCCATAATATATCCCTCCACAATTTTTAAATTATTTTCTCTTAAAAACATATGTTATTCCTATTATAAATAAAATCGTAAGTAAATAAGATAATATATAGTTGTAGCTACTTGTTGCTTGCAATAATAATATTAATATAATTGTGATTAGCTCTAAAGATGAAAATAATATATTTTTAGCTATTTCAACAAATATACCAAAAAATATCCATACCATCTTCATATCTCCACTTACTTCGTTAAAACCATTTTTATAATCTAAAATAGTACCAGTGGCAATATTTCTAAAATAGTTTCCAAAAACAACTACTCCATTTTTAATTCCTTCACTTACTCCTAATTCATTTTTTAATTCAAAACCTATATTAGATTTATAATTACGTAGTTTAATATTTGAAACACTGTCTAATCTACTTAAAGAAGTATATCTAGTTAATTTATTAGAACTAAAAATCTTACTTTGACCTGTATAGTTTACAGAAAGTGGCATAAATAGAGAACAAATTAGTAAAATCAATATTAATAATATAATTGGTTTCTTTTTCAAATTAAATTTCCCCCTATTATTTTACATGGTAATAATTATATCATAAGTTCACAATATTTACTTGTATATATAGATTTTATTTTTACTTTCCTAAACTTTGTATAAATAAAAAATCTTTACCATAAATTTTTAAAATGTAATTATGGTAAAGATTTTTATTATTTATATATTTCAATATTATGAAATAAAGTATTCTTATTTCCTTTATTAGTATATGTATGATTTAATTCACCATAAAATTTTATACTATCCCCAGCATTTAATTCGTATATTTCCTCTTCAACTTTAATAATTAAGGTTCCCTCTACTACTAAAATCATTTCTTCTAGAACATTTCTATGTATATCAGAAATATGACTACATCCAGGATATAATTCGACTAAAAATACATTTATACCATTCTTTGAATCAAATGGGAATATAGGATATAACACCATTTGTCCATTTTCTTTATTAATTTCCTGTATATTTTATTTTTTGACTAAAACTAATTCACTTTTATTGTCATCTAATAAAGATATAAAATTAATTTTTAACCCAGATGATATCCTCCACAATGTAGATATTGTCGGACTAGATTCCTCTCTTTCTATCTGCCCCAGCATAGCTTTACTAACACCTGTTAATTTTGATGCTTCATCTAAACTTAATCCTAAACTCTTTCTTAATCTTTTAAGATTTCGTCCCACTTTTGGAAGTTGTGACATAACAAATAATCCCCTCGCTTTTTAATTTGTTGATACTTATTTTAATAATAAATGCTTCCCTTTTATATATCTTGCTCTATATTTCTATCATTATACTATACTTTTACTTGGACATGTATAATAATTAATAATATTTTGAAATTTTCCAAATATATATTAAAAGTATTTAAATATATTTATTTTAACTAACTTTAATATATTTGACAGTAAATAAAATCTTATATAACATTTTATTATAAAATTTAAAATATTTATAATCTAGGGGGGTAATAAAAATATGAAAAAAATAAAAATAGCATTAATTCAAATGCATGTTGAAGATGATAAATCTAAAAACTTACAGACTGCAAATAAATTTATAAAATACGCTGCTGATGAAGGATGTGATTTAGCAGTTCTTCCAGAAATGTTTACAACTCCGTATAAAACTGATAACTTCCCTTTATATGCAGAACTTGAAGGTGATAAATCATTTATATCACTATCTAACATGGCAAAAGAAAACAATATATATTTAGTTGGAGGATCTATTCCTGAAAAAGATGAAAAAAATCTAGTTTATAATACATCCTATGTATTCGATAGAAATGGATATAAAATAGGTAAACACAGAAAGGTTCATTTATTTGATATTGATATCACAGGGGGACAATCATTTAAGGAGTCTGATACATTAACTGCAGGAGATAATATTACTGTATTTGATACTCAATTTGGTAAAATTGGACTTTGTATTTGTTTCGACTTTAGATTTCCGGAATTAGCCAGATTGATGGCGCAAGCTGGGGCTAAAGTTATAATTGTACCAGCTGCCTTTAATATGACTACAGGACCTGCCCATTGGGAGTTAATGTTTAGGTCTAGGGCTGTAGACAACCAAGTATATACAATAGGATGTGCTCCTAGCAGAAATATTAATAGTTGCTATGTTTCATACGGAAACTCTATAGTAGTTTCTCCTTGGGGTGATATTTTATATAAAATGGATGAAAAAGAAGGATACAAAATCATAGAATTAAATTTGGATTATGTAGATAAAATCAGAAAAGAACTTCCGCTTATCTCAGCTAGAAGAACTGACTTATATGAATTAAATAAAAAATAAATTTGTGAGAAATATTTTCACTTTAAATATAAAATCAAACAAAAATTCCCCTTGTTTTTTATACCAAGGGGAATTTTTTAAGCTCTTTTTATTTTAAAATCAACTTTTTTTACATTATTTTTATTATTTTTTGTTTGTAATGTATTTGGTTTTAAATCCATTAATATCTCTAAATCTTCAGGGTATAAAGTTATACCTTGATTATATAATTTATCTATTAAAGTTGCATTGCTCACTATATGATTTTCAATTAATGCTTCATATGCCATTTTTAATAATGATGAATCAGTTAATTTGAACTTATCATCTAGCGGTTCTACTTTATTCCAACCTCTTTGTTGCCAGTCATTAAGTAGATAGTTATATTTTTTATAGCTTATAACACCTAAGCTATATGCTCTATAAACTAATAAACTGATAGGTACTGCCCATTTAGCTTTTAAAGCAACAAAATCTTCTAGTTCATTTGTATCTTGAAGACTATTTAAAAATGCTTGTTTTGGAAGTAAAAATTCAGCTGCAAATTCTTCGCAGTCGAATTTCTTTAAAGGTATATTTAATATATCACTTACTATATATCCTAATTCACAGGCTAAGTCGTGATTTCTTATAGGTGCTATATTTTTGTCTCCGCCTAAAGCAATAACATATTTTGTATTTTTATCTACTGATTGTTTTTGAGTAAAAGGACTTGCTCCTCTTCTATTTACATTCATATAACTTATTATTACACCTTTGGCAGTCATAATGTCACCTAAATTTAAAGGAGTTGGTTTTTCATCATCCCATAAATCCCAATGCTCTCTTATTTTTTGAGAAAGTACTTCCATAGAATCGCCTCTATGTAGATTATTAGGTAAGTCTAACTGTGGGAATCCTATATAATCTTCAAAGAATAAAAATAATTTTCTCAACATAATTAATTTTTCTTTGTATGATATCTCTTCCATCCTAGGTAATGTAGAATTTGGATTAAAATGTGAATCCTCTACTACAACCTTTATATTTTCATTATCATAGAAATATTCTCTTGGAAAATGAAGTATATTAGATAATTTTAACGCATTTTCTAAAGTTGGTTTATATTTATTGTCTTCAAAAGCTAATATATCTTTTTTATTTATATTTGTTTCTTTAGCTAAAATATCTACACTTTTACCTCTATATACTCTAGCAATCTTTAATCTTTTTCCATTAAATAAATCTTTTTTCATTTTATTTTACTCTCTTTCATTATCAAACAATAAAACCTTTATATTTAATAAAAATCTTTTTGTTTGATTTAGATTTTTTAACCTTTTCAATTATACTCAATATCAGCTATAATATCAAATAATATTTTACACCAATTTTTTATAACCTATTATATACATTTGTTATTTTATTTGACAATTTAAGTATATTTAATATATTTATATGTATACATTTTATAATAATAGATAAATTGTCTGTTATTTTTATTTTGATAAGTTTTTATATGATGTTGTACCCATTCCTGTTATATAGTATTATTATCAATATATTTAATATACTATCTTTTTGTATATAGTATATTTTTGTTTTAATTAGGCAATATTTATTTTAAGTTTTTAGGGAAAACTTTTATAATAAATGCATTAGGGGTGAATTATATGAATGACAATAATAAGCAAGAAGTATTAAAAAAATTAGATGAACTACATATTGAATACGATATAACTGAACATCCAGCTGTATTTACTATCGAAGATATGAATGCACTTGATATTATGATGGAAGGCAATGTTGTAAAAAATTTATTCTTAAGAAATTCAAATGGTACAAACCACTATCTTTTAGTAATGGATAAAAATAAAAAAGCTAATCTAAAATCTATAAAAAATCAAATTAATTCTACTTCACTTAAATTTGCATCTGAAGATAGATTAAAAAAATATTTGCATCTGAAAAGGGGAGCTGTAACTCCACTTGGAGTTTTAAATGATTCAAATTGCGAAGTCCACGTCTTAATAGATAAAGATTTAATCGGTGAAAATAAAATTGGAGTACATCCTAACACCAATACATCTACACTATGGATTTCATTAGAGGATCTAGTAAAAGTTATCCAAAAACATGGCAATAAAATTACATATATTTCAGTCTAGGCAAAATTTATACTTTTCTTACAGGAATTTTTTAGTATTTTGTGTTATACTTTTAAAGATATATAAATTTATTTTACTATAATAGAAATTATATAAGTATACATGAGGTGATTGTATGAAAAAGAGAAAAATATTGTATATCATCATTTTTCTAGTTATTGTACTTATAGCTGGATTTTTTGTAAAAAAATATTTAGATAGTAATGCTTTGCAGGCCCAAACAGATCAATTAGATACTCCTTCTGGTACTAAGATTGATGATAATAGTGAAGATAATTCTAATAATGATTTATCAGATTTGAAAATAAAAGGTTATATACTATCAGTTAATGACGGCGATGTAGATTTAGAACAGCTTATGAAAAAAGTAAATTTACAAGATAAGAAACCAGTTTATAGCCAATTATCTTCTAGTTATAATAGCGCTACAATTATCGAAACTAATCAAAAAATTGGACCAATTTATCTAGTTGATTGTAAATATAATAAACAAAAAAATACATATTCTATAAACAAAAATTCTAAACAATTAGTAACTGAATTTATTCAAAACTGTGATGCACTTGTTTTTTTACATTCTGTTGATTCAGATATAGCTAAAAAAGCTATTTTAGTTGAAGTAGGAAGTAAAAATTATTATTATCCTTTGACCACTAATAGCTTAGACGACTTAAGTGGAGAATCTTTAAAAGAAATAAATTAATAAAAATTATATTTATTTTTCAAGTAAGCATAATTTACTATGTAGTTATAAAAAATACCTTATATTAAAATTAATTTATTTTAATATAAGGTATTTTTATTATTTAAAATATTTATCTTTTATTTCTGATATATTATTTTCATCTAAATCATATGCTTCCCCTACATTACCTTCAAGTATTGACCAAACTTTATTATGTACTTCTACTGCATTCGAAAAGTCTCCTTCTTTCCACTTTTCTAAACTACTTCTAAAATAAATCCTTTGATATCTATCTTCTAAGTAATCAATTCCTGAAATTGCCTTATCTATTGTATTTGGAGTAACTTCTGTACATTCCCATTTATATTTTGCTTTTATAAGTGAATTAGCAAGCGAATGTATTAATTTTAGCTCTGCTGAGTTTGATGTAGGTTTTTTTACATCTTCTTCTTTTACAATTACAGTTGGTTTAGCATTATTTAAATCCATAGATTCTACTTCCCCACCTAATAATTTCATTAAATTATCTTTTTCTAAGAAATTATGTATCTTAAGAAATACAGGATATACATTGTCAAATCTCATAAATATATTTGGATTGAACACCCCTATTATAGGCAATAATATTATAAATACTAATAGTAAATCAGTAAGCCAACTAAAATAATATGATTTCTTTTCCTTCCTTTCCTCTATAAAAGGTTCATCAATTATATCATCTAAATCTGTCGGAATCTTTATACTTTCTAAATCCTTTTTCGAGAAATAAAAATCTTTAATATCCTTTTTTATATCTTCATCTATATTTATATCAATATCGTATATGTCATTTTTTTTATCTACTTTGTACGAGTTTTTTTCCTTCATAATTATAAATATTCACCCACACTTGCTTTTATTTTTTTTAATGATTGCCTAAAGTAAATCTTAACTGTATCTGTATTTAGATCTAATACTTGTCCTATGTCTTCATAAGAAAAATCAAAATAACATTTTAGTATAACTACATTTTTATATTTTATATCTAATAAGTCCATAGCTTCATATAAATTTATTTTTCCATAACAATAATAATTGTCTAAGCTTTTGTTCCCATCTACCATTCCTACATATTCTAAAAAATTATTTGTGTTTATAATAGTTATTTTATACAGCCATAATATAATATTTTGTTTATCATCTAATTTATATATATTCTCCTCGATAAAGTACATCGTATCTGTTAATATTCTTTTAGCATCCTCTTCATATTTAGTATGAAGAAATATTAATCTATACATTTGCTCAATATTTTCTTTTATTAATTGCTTTATAGCTTTTTTGTTTCTCTTTTTAATTTTTGAAATATTATCCAAACCATTTCTCCTTTTTCTTTTATTAGAAATAATTTTACACTTTTTTTACATTTTCATCAACATCATAATATATACATAAATTTCATAAATTTTTTTCAATTATAAATCATATAAATAACTATACTGAATTTAAAGGAGAAAAACTTATGAGGAGAAAAAATTTAATTATAAATACTTTCTTATTGACCTTTTCTACCATGACCTTAGGTCTTATAGGTATGGTATTTAGAATATATTTATCTAATCAAATTGGTAGCGAAGGTATGGGTCTTTATCAATTAATCATGAGCATCAATGTTTTTGCATGGACTATAGCTATTTCTGGTATAAGAGTTACACTTACAAGACTTATTGCTGAGGAAATTGGTAAAAAAAGCAGTAAAGATAAAATTAGGAAATTACTAAGATGTGGTTTTATATATACATTGTTTTTTAGTTCTATATCTGCCCTAAGCTTATATTACGGTTCTTATTTTATAAGTACAGTCTTAATAGGAGATATTCGAGCTCAGGTTCCTCTTCAAATTCTATCCTTTAGTATGCCATTTATAGGTATATCAGCTTGTTTTAATGGTTACTTTTATGGATGTAGAAAAGTTATAAAAAGTATTACAGCTGATTTTATAGAAAATATAACTATGATAATTATCGTTACTTTTTTTATAACATCTTTTTCGACTGCTAATTTAGAATATACTTGCTCTTATATAACTCTTGGTATGACTTTAGGAAGTATTATAGCATGTTTTTGTGCTTATCTTATGTACATATTTGAAAAGAAAAATTCACCTGTCAGAGGAATAAGAACATCAAGAAAAACTATTTTTACAGAATTAATATCAGTTGCACTACCTATAGCTGGGAGTGCATATGTGCAAACTTTTTTAAGATCTATAGAAGATATTTTAATTCCTAAAGCATTAAAGTCACATGGTTCATCAACAGCAACTTCTTTATCAATATTTGGTGTAATTAAAGGTATGGCTTTGCCACTTTTGAATTTTCCATCAATATTTTTAGCTTCATTTTCAACACTTATAATACCTGAAATTGCACAATACAATGTATTAAATAGACAAAAATCAGTTAACTTTGTAATATCAAAAGTAATAAAATTCACACTTATGATAGCACTATTTTCAACTGGATTTTTTATGGCTTATTCAAATGAATTAGGACAAAGTTTATATCATAGTGATGAAGTAGGTATTATGCTAAAAATATTAGCACCACTAATACCTTTTATGTATTTAGATAGAATTGTAGATGGGAGCTTAAATGCATTAGACCAACAAGTATATACACTTAGATATAACTTAATAGATATGACTGTTAGAATCTGTATTATCAACTTGTTAATACCTATATTCGGCATAGAGGGATTTATAATGGTTTTATTTATAAGTACAATACTCAATTTCTCATTAAGTGCCAATAGGCTTTTAAAAGTCACAAAACTTGATTTTTCAATATTTAATTGGGTTATAAAACCTATTATATCAATATTTATATCTTCTTTGGCTATAAAGAAGTTATTTAATTACATAAATATAAACCATTTAGTACTTGAAGGAATATTGATATTTATTATATATACTTTTTTATTATTATTATTAAAATGTATCTCTAAAAAAGATATCACATGGTTTATAGATGCATTTAAAAAAGATCCTAAAAAAAGTAATTGGAGTGAATTAAACCTATATAAACAAATTTAATAATTATCCAAAATTTAAATCTAATTATAATTTCTTATAAACTATAAAAAGATTGATGAGAAATTTTAATTTTATTAAAATTTCTACATCAACCTTTTATTTAGTCTATACTTTTCATAAATTTCACTATACTGTCAACTGTTTTTTGTTTTTGTTCATCTCCACTTATCAAAGCACTTTCATCCTTATTATATTTTCCATAATCACCAAATTGTGAATGATTTGCACCTTCAAGTTCAACATAAGTAGTATCTTGTGGTAATTTTTCTTTCGCATCTATTAAAGATTGATAATCTATAACACCATCTTTACTACCCCATATTGATAAAACATTCATATTGACTTCTTTTAAATATGAATCTGATGGATATGAAGATATTAATACAACTCCATTAATTTTATCTAGATTTGAATTTACATATCTTGTTGCTACAAGACCTCCCAGTGAATCTCCACCTATAACCCAATTTTCTATATTGTTGTATTTTTGTATAATTTCATTGGCTTTATTTTTGCCAAATGCAGAGAAATTAAATGGCATATCCACAGCAACTACTTGATAACCTTTTTGTGATATCATTTTACAAATTTTCGTATATGCCTTAGCATCTACTTTTGCTGCTGGGTATAATATGAATCCTTTTGTTGGTGTTATATTTGTCGGCGTAAAACATATAAAATTATTATCTATGCTTACTGTTACAGAATCATCGCTTTTTAGGTAAGATTCTGCTTCTGATGTTGGAGCATAATAGCTAGTTAGCCAAATGAAAAAACCCATTACTGAACAAATTAATAAAATTAAAACTGTCTTTATTATCGTTCTATTTATAGATTGCTTCTTAAGTTTCTTTCTTTTTTTATTTATTTCTGCTTGCTCTTCTTCGTAAAGTAAAGGTTTCTCTAGCTCCATAGTAATACTACAGGTGTCGTATTCTCTTTTTTTAGACCTTACTTTATCTTTCTTCATTTTAATCCCTCCAAGTTTATTCATACTATTATAGTTTAACACAGTTAAATATATTTTTCACCTTATGAAACCTTTCAATTTTCTATCTTTTTCTTAATAATTTTGTAAACTTTGTAATTATATACAAAAATAAAAATACTCTCTTATATAAAACCTTTATAGTTCTATATCAGAGAGTATTTATTTATATATAATATTATAAATTAAATTTGTGAGTTTTATATTAGTAATGTATTCCACTCCAATATACATTATCTTTAATTATAGCTTCTTTATTCAAGGTTACACCTTCTAAGACATATTTTTTATATTCCATAAACCCAGTTCTATCTACTATATATCCAATATGTTCTTTTCCTCCTGGTGCATCTTTAGCCATATATTCTTTTGCAAATTTATAAGTATTTACTATTATTTTTATTATGCTTTGTTCATCGACCCAAAGTATCCAATCTTCTGCAAGTCTAGGATTTTTCTTTCCACTTCTACCCATTATTGCTAGTCTGTAGTATTTCTTTTCATCTCTAGTCCATGCCCCTGTCGGACAATTTAATACACATTCACCACATCCTATGCATTTTTCTGCATCTCTAACTATTTTATTATTTTCAATGCTCAATGCACCTGTAGATAATCTTTTACACTTTTTGACACATGCTTGACAATTTACACATCTATCCATTTCGTATATCGGTTTATGCATTCCTATTATTCCATAATCATGAGTTCGAGCTTTTATGCAGTCGTTTGGACATCCTGTAAGAGCTACTTTTATATGTATGTCATTTGGAAATATTGCATCTTCTATTTTTTTAGCAAATTCAGTTGTATTATATGCTGCCTTTGGACAGGCTTTATTTCCAACACATGCACATACATTACGAGTACCTGCTGCTGGATATCCAGTATCTTTTTCAACTTGGTTTATTTCAAGCTTATCTATTACAGGTTGTATCATTTTATTTATTTCGTCCATATCCTCATATCTAAGACCCAATATTTCAAATCCTTGGCGAGTTGTTATATGAATTTGACCATCACCAAACTTTTCTGAAATCTGTGCAACTATATTTAGACATTCAGGATCTATTGCTCCCCCTGGCACTCTAACTCTTAAAGAAGTTTGATATCTATTTTTAGTAATTCTATATGCATTTTTCATTACTTTTTTAGTATTTATATCTCTTATCATAACTCTCCCTCCCTAATCTATCAATGTTTTTGCTTTTGAATAATCATATACTGGTCCATCTAAACAAATATATGATTCATCCATTTTACAATGTCCACATTTTCCTAATCCACAGCACATTTTTCTTTCATAAGAAACCCAAATATTTTCTTCAGCTACGTTTCTCTTTAAAAATTCTTCAACTGTGAATTTCATCATCATAGGAGGTCCCACTACAGCACATGAAAAATTATCTATATCTTCTATTTTTAAATCTGGTATATATTTTGTTACTAGACCTACATGGCCGTCGTATCCTTCTGTTTCTTTATCTACTGTAACTACTACATTTAACTTTTCTGCCCATCTTTTTAAATCCTCTTTAAATAAGGCATCATTTATCGTTCTAAAACCTACTATTAAATTAAAGTTTTTAAATTTATCAATATTTTGATATACATATTCAACTATTCCTCTTACTGGAGCAAGAGCACTTCCACCAGCTACAACTGCAACTTCTCTACCAATATAATTTTCTAAATTAAATCCATTTCCATAAGGTCCTCTTATTAAAAGGTTTTCCCCTATATCATATTTAAATATTTCGCTAGTTACTTTTCCCACATTTCTTATCGTGAAATCCACATAATTTTCCCCATATCCACTTACAGATATTGGGCTTTCACCGTATTTTGGCATTGATATTTCAAAGAATTTTCCTGGAAGAACATCTTTAGTATCGCACTCAACTCTAAATGTCCATTCCTTTTCTGTGTGTTTTATTAAATCTATAATTTTGGCAGCCTTAGGTATATATGCATTCATATTATTCTCCCTCCTTGCAGAATTCGTTTATTTTATCTATTGTAGTTGAGAAAGAAATATATTGTGGGCAGTTATCATCACATCTTCCACAACCTACACACATTTGATATCCAAAACGTTTGTTAAAATCATAAATTTTGTGCATAGCTTTAAATCTCAGTCTATCACCCTTAGAATTTCTAAAAGAATGTCCTCCTGCAATATCTGTAAATCCATCAACTTGACATGAGGCCCATACTCTTCTTCTTTCCCCAACATTTTGGTTTTCTTTATAGAAAATATCTTGCATAGTAAAACAAGTACAAGTTGGACAGACAAAGTTACATCTACCACATGATATACAACGAGAATTGTATTCTTCCCACATAGGAGCTTCACTTACTTTTATTGGATCTATATTGTTTGGTATTTCAACTTTAATATAGTTTTCTTTAACATAATCTATTTCAAAGTCTTCATTCTCACCTTCAAATACATTTAAATCTTCATCTTTTATATCTATATATAATTTATCATCTCTTATATTTAAAGCCATTGAATATTCATCTGTTTTATTAGAATTCATACTTACACAGAAGCAGTTTCTAAAACTCTCTCTACATCCTACTAATACAAATTTAACTTTATCCCTCATTCTCTTATAGTAATAATCTTCTTCGCCATTTCTTAAATATATTTCATCCACTCTTTTTACTGCATTTATATCACAGGCTCTCATAAATATTAAAATCTTTTTATCTTTTACCTTAGCTTCACTATACTCATCTTGCGTAAAATAAAGTAGTATTTCATTTATAGGTAGCATTACTTCTTTTAGAGAAAAATGAGACTTTAAAGCAAATTCCATATCATTAAATTTTTTTACTTCTTTGTATCTAATGCTAGGTGTATCTGAGTATGTCCCCTTATATTCTAAAACTACAGGCGCAAAGATTTTATACTCTTCACTCAATTTATCTAACCCCTTATCAAATGATTCGTAGTTAAGTTTCAACTTCATCATTATCACCCTTTCCTTATTCATTTTATAATTTTTTATATTTTAATGATATCAATTCCATTTTTACAAGTATGTGATTTTTATCACAAACTTGTAATTTTATTTCCATTCATACAAAAAACAACCATTTTACTATGTAAAATGGTTGTTTTTTATCTCTATATCTAGTTTTTAAAAAAAGCTGAAAGTTCTTCAGGTTTTATATATATTTTCTTTCCTTTTACTTTTACTAAACCATTATTTTGAAGCATTTTCATAGCTCTAGACAATGTCTCTCTCTTGCACCCCAACATATCTGCTAAATAAGTTACAGTCACACCATCTACATCTAAAAAACACCAATCGCCTTGTTTCACTCCAAACTCTCGGTTTAATCTATATAATTTTGCTGCTAATTTCTTTTCTATCTTTATATATGTTGAATTTTTTAATTGTCTACATAAACGTCTATTTCTATGTTCTAAAACCCCAATTATATTTTTAACTAATTCAAAATCTATTTCCATTATTTTTATAAAATCTTGTTTTTTAAACTTAATTATAGTTGCCTTTTCAAAGACCTCACATGTTACAGTACTTGTAATATTAGACATAAATACTTCGTTTATTATATCCCCCTTATTTAGTATAAAGATTATCTTTCGTTCTCCAAATTCATTCATCTTGTATATTGATACTTTTCCATCTAATAAAAAATAAACATTTTCAACTTCTTCTCTTTCACGAAATAAAATTTGCTTTTTAGAAAGATTAAATATATATCCCAATTTTAATAACTTTTCTTGTGTTTCTGTTTTTATATCTTTAAATACATTTATACATTTTATATCATTTAATGTTACCTCTCCAATAGCCCTTACCCCCAGTTAATTATCTCAAGATATTAATTTAATTTTTGGTTTTGATCTAATTTAGGTTCTATATATATTTTATCAGATAAATATTCTTTATTTAAACTTTCTTTATCATTAAATTCTTCTTGTATATCTATTTTATCATAATCTGATGTTTCATTTACACTATAATCCACTATATTATCTTCGTATTTATTTAAATCGATATCTTTCTTTTTAACTACTTTAGATCCACAACAAGTACAAAACTTAGAATCAGAATCAATCTTGCTTGCACAGACGTCACACAATATAAATTCTCTGTCTTTTTTTATCTCTTTACCACAGTTAGGACAAAATTTTTCATTGTGTTTTGATATATAACCACACTCACATACAGGTGTATGTTCATCATGTCCTTCCATATTTGCTATATCTAACATTCTATTGTATATTTCTAAGTCGATTTTTTTAATTTCATAAGTTAATTCACCAAAGATATTTTCATCTATAAGACCTCTTCTTATCTTGTCATAAGCTAAAATACCAAGTTCCATAATTTTCTCGCTTTTTTTATCTTCAAAATCGCGTATTTCTTTTTCTACTTGAGATTTTTTTGTTCTATATTCTATATTTACAAATTTACGATTTACTGTTTTATCATTTGATTTCATTTTCTATACCTCTCTTTTACTAATCCCAATTATTTAATTTAAATCCTATAAAAGTTACTATAAAACTATAAATAAAACTTATTATCATTGTTAAAACTACACTCATATTCATTTGGATGTTATATCCTAATAAAGAGCCTCCATTTACATTTATGCACGTAAATATAGCTAATGAACCCATCAAAATTGCATAGAATATGCTAAATATTAAAGTAGTTTTCTTAGCTTGAGTTTTATATTTGTTGTTTAAATTTATTCCTGATATTAATAATATCAAAGCTGATAAAGCAACAAAAGCAATTAAGCATAATTTAAAATCTATACTTAATGAAGTTGAAAATATATTTGGCAAGAATAAATTTTGATTTCCTATAGTTACAGGATTTAAATTTGCAAATCCCCAAATATATGCTGCTAATTGGCTAATTACTACAAATATATTTATATTTGATATAGATCCTGAAATTCCAAATTCATATACATAACTTAGACCTATAAAATACCCTAAAACTAAAAGTATAAATACAATAAAGTATCCTAAAAATACTGTATTTACTACTTGTTTAAATATAGCTAAATACATATTACTTTCTGTATATTCTTTTTTTGTTCCAATATATAAAATAGATAAAAATCCTAATAAAATTCCTCTAACTAAGACACTTAAAAAGTTAACACCGTACACTAGACTATATCCAGAAGATAAATATCCTCCACCTATAGATAAGCTATTTCTAGACACAAGTGCCAATACTGTAAGTATTATTCCATATATAGCTCCCACACCTATGGCTTGTCTAACTAAAGTCAACTCATCAGTATTTTTTTGTTTCATAAATTTCTTATATGAAACTGTAATACATATTATCGGCAATATTAAAAGAATTAATGAACATATTTGAAACGCAAAGTTATAATAATCACCATAACTCATCATTGCATTTGAATTAGTAAGTATATTTAAATTTCCTCCGTTAACTAATAAAATTAAATCAAAAATACTTACATAAGAAACATAATCTCCTAATGATATTCTTAAAATCAATTTTAATACTATACTTATAAAAAATAGCATTAATGTTGCAAATCCTGCTACTTTAAAACTATCTTTTATACTTATATTAGATAGTACATTTGAAATACTAAAATCATAAGTTTTTTTGCTCATATCTTCTAATAAAGTACCACATTCTTTACAATAAAGACTACTTAATTCATTTTTTACTTTACAATTTGGACAATATAGTTTATTTTTTCTTCTAAGAATAAATCTTTTATTATTTATATTCTTATACGCAGATCCATCTTCTTTTGAATAATTTCTAAATTTATTCGCAAATTGTGGTGTATCTTCTGAACCTCTAACTTGCATATTGATTCCTCCATTACTATTAATTTATATATATAACTTATTATGTAATTAATTATATCAATTAAATCTTAAATTACGCTTAAATTTGACAAATATTTTTATATTATATTTACTTTTAAAAAAATACTAGATATAAAAATATCTAGTATAAAATTATGTATAAAATTAACTTATAGTCTGCCAATATAATTTAGATTCTTTAATTTCAAGCTCTAATTTTTCGTTATTATATAGATATGATAAATAAGCCTTTAATGTATTTCCTATTAAAACATACTGGTTTAAATCCATTTTTAATTCATAATGTATAAATAATCTTTGTAAAATATCCTCAAATATTATTGGTTCTTCACATATACCTAAGATAGTGTCCATTATTTCATATACTTTGTCCCTATTTAACTTAACTAATGGCTTTATATCTTCACAAGCTTTTGCATGTGATGGAATAAATAATTTTCCTTCTAGGTTTTCTACAAAATCTAATGTCTTTAAAAATTCATCTACATTATAAATAAATGATATGTGATATTTGTTTATTATATTTTCACCAAAAACACAATCAGCTAAAAAATATATGTCATCAGAAGTTTTTATTCCTATCATATCAAAAAAATGTCCGCCTAGCTTTATATACTCCAATCCCTCTGGCAAATCATCTATACTACCTGTGGGATTGCTAGCTTTTGCCATCAAAAACTTATTTGTAAGTTTTTTTAGTGGATATCCGCCATATAAAAATGAAGGCTCTAAAATAGGATATTTAGCAAATAAATTTTCAATTTCAGTAGAAATTATATTGCAATTAGTTCGCTTTTGTAAAAATTCATTTCCTCCTATATGATCGGCATTTGAGTGAGTATTAATTATATATTTTAAGTTGAAGCTGTTTTCCTTTAAAATTTTATTTATTTTTCTCCCCGCGTCTTTATCATTTCCACTATCTATTAAACATACATCTGTATCATTTAATTTATATAGGCCTATATTTGTCGGACAATCTATATAATATGTTTTTTCTCCTACTTTATTTAAATCGTACATTTCTATTACCTCCTAAGTATAATATCTCCATACTTAAATTATTTCATAACAATAAGCAAATCGCTATTATATAATTTCTTTATAACAAAAAAAGATAAGCATCTGCCTATCTTTTTTGTGGTTTTATTAAAGCTTTATATCCAGTTTCCTTCACCATTTCTCTTTAATATAAATCTTATCATATCTATAATTTCTTCTTCTTTTTCTGCTCTAAATATAAATACATGGTTTCCCATTGCAGCTGCTAAAGCTTCTGGAACTTCTGTATCTATTTTTATTTTATCTCCGTATTTATTTTTAATTTCTTCATATGAATAAGCATAATCTATACTATTTCTTCTGCTAGCATATCCAACTACATATTTTCTGTTTACATCCACAAATATCTTGTCATAAATTAATACATCTGACCATAATGCATATGTATCTACATCATAAGCATAATTTATCATATCTGGCATATATGCTCCTGGAGCTCTCATATTTACTTCTAATCCAACAAGGTCTCCTTTTTTTCCAAGTCCTTGTTTATCTTCTTCTAATCTGAAAAATTCAAAGTGAAAATATCTACTTCTAGTATCAAAGGCCTTCACAACTTTTTTACCTATAGTTTCTATATCTTTTCCTTCAAATGGTTGAAAATAAAATGCAGTATCTGAACCTGTATTTACAGTATCCATAATAGAATTTAACATAACATGACTTGATGAAATTAAAACATTTTTATGTGAATCTGTAATCCCATCAAACGTTTCAACATGACCATTTATAAACTCTTCCATTATATATGTTATACTATTATCTTTTGTAGAAAAGAAATATTTCACCTCATCATCGTTTTCAAGTTTGTATGTACTAGATGCACCAACTCCGTTATCTGGTTTTACAACAACAGGATAGCCAACTTCTCTTATAAAATCTAAAGCGTCTTCGTAAGTTGATACTAATATATATCTAGCAACAGGTATATTACATGATTTATATACATCTTTCATTTTTGATTTATATTTCATAGGTGCCATATCGTCAATTTTTGTACCTGTATTTACATCAAATATCTTTCTAAGAGTCGCCTCAGTTTCTAGCCAATATTCATTTTGAGATTCTATCCAGTCTATTTTCCCATATTTTTGAGAAAAAAATCTACATGCCTCTTCTACCTCGTTAAAATTTTCAAGACTTCCAACTTTATAATATTCTGTAACTGCATCTATAGTATGCTTTGGTAAAGATTCATAAGGTGCATCACCTATTCCTAATACATTTACCCCTCTTATTTTTAAATTTTTGCAAAAATTATAATAATAAAGTGGGAAATTTGGTGAAATAAAAACAACATTCATTTATAATGCCTCCTTAATGTTTACAATAAATTTTAATTTCTAAACTTTTAATCTATGTATCTAATTTTTATACTTAATCTAATATACTTCTTATAAAGTATGAGAACTGGATTTGCCACCAATTCCAATCATGATTTACATCATAACCCCATATATCTATCCATGCTGGTATATCTTTATATTTTAATAATTCTTTCATTCTATATATACTTCTAAGCATTTCATCTTCCCATGCCCCTTGACCACAACATAAGATTATTTTACATTTTCTGTACATATCTACAAATGGATGATCATAGTTCATTCCTTGTAAAAATTTTATAGGTGAATTTGCATATACTAAATCATCACAATAACCCCCAAAGAATATATCTGAATCAAAATATCCACTAAGTGATATTACTCCTCCAAATATATCTGGTCTTCTAAACATAAAATTAACTGCGTGAGTTCCCCCCATAGAACAACCAGTTGTTATTATTCTTTTATCACTTTGACTTATGTTATATATTCTTGGAACAAGCTCATCAACTATATAGTTAAACCAAGCCTCTTGTCTGCATATTCTATATCTAGGCTCTCCATTTTCATTAGACCAACTCTCTGAATCTATACTATCACAGCAAAATAATTGTATCTTTCCCCCATCGATTAGATCCATAACATTATCTAGCATACCGAAATTTTCAAAATCAAAAAATCTTCCATTTTGTGCTGGAAATACTAAAATGGGTTGACCTGCATATCCATATACATTAAATTCCATATCCCTATTCAAATTGACACTATATTCTTTATAATAATTTTTTACCATAAATCTACCCCTTATCTAAATTCGATTAAATATTCATTTATAATAATAGCATAATATTCCAATTATTTTAACAAAGCTTTAACTAAACATAAATTTTTTTATAAAAATTTTTATTTATTAAATAAACTCTATAAAAATACTTACTTTATTATTTTTCGTATATATTTTGTATAAGAATTATAAAGTTGTTTTGTAAATATTATTTTTTCAATATAAAAAGACTATGTTAGCCTTTTTAGGTCAACATAGCCTTTTTATATTATATAGTATAATTTCTAGAATTCAGCGTTTTTAGGAGTTCTTGGGAATGGTATTACGTCTCTTATATTAGATATACCAGTTAAGTACATTATTATTCTTTCAAATCCAAGACCGAATCCTGAATGTGTAGCTGTACCATATTTTCTAAGTTCTAAATACCACCAGTAATCTTCTTCGTTTAATCCACATTCTTTTATTCTATCCATTAATACATCGTATCTTTCTTCTCTTTGAGAACCACCGATTATTTCTCCAACTCCTGGAACTAATAAGTCCATAGCTCTAACAGTTTTTCCATCTTCATTCATTCTCATGTAGAATGCTTTTATTTCTTTTGGATAATCAGTTACAAATACTGGAGCATTGAATATTTGTTCAGTTATATATCTTTCATGTTCAGTTTGTAAATCGCATCCCCACTCAACTGGATATTCAAATTTTTGTCCTGATTCTAATAATAATTCTATAGCTTTAGTATAAGTTATTCTTGTGAAATCAGAATTTACTATTTTGTGTAATCTTTCAAGTAATCCTTTATCTACAAAGCTGTTGAAGAATTCCATTTCTTCTGGACAGTTTTCAAGTACATAGTTGATTATGTATTTGATCATATCTTCAGCAAGTTCCATATTGTCTTCTAAGTCAGCAAATGCTATTTCAGGTTCTATCATCCAGAATTCAGAAGCATGTCTACCAGTGTATGAGTTTTCAGCTCTGAAAGTTGGTCCGAATGTATATACATTTCTGAATGCTAAAGCCATTATTTCACCATTTAATTGTCCACTAACTGTTAAGTTAGCTTCTTTTCCGAAGAAATCTTGTGAGTAATCTATTTTTCCATCTTCAGTCTTAGGAACATCGTTTAAGTCTAAAGTTGTTATTTTAAACATTTCTCCAGCACCTTCACAGTCACTTCCTGTTATGATTGGAGAATGAGCGTATACGAAGTTTCTATCTTGGAAGAATTTATGTATAGCATATGCGGCAACACTTCTAACTCTAAAAGCAGCTGAGAACAGGTTACTTCTAGGTCTTAAGTGAGCTATTGTTCTTAAATATTCAACTGTATGTCTTTTCTTTTGTAGTGGGTATGAACTATCAGATTCACCTTCTACAACTATTTTTGTAGCTTGTATTTCAACTGGTTGTTTTGCATTTTGAGTAGCTACTAATGTACCTTCTATTAATAAAGAAGTACTTATTGGTAATTTTCCAACTTCTTTGAAGTTTTCTAATTTTTCATCTATAACTATTTGCATATTTTTAAAGAAACTACCGTCGTTTAATTCTATAAATCCAAAGTTTTTAGACATTCTAGATGTTCTTATCCATCCAGCTACTTTAACTGTCTTATCTATGTACTGTTCTTTATCTCTATAAAGTTTTTTAATTTCTATGAATTCCTTTTGCATAGAATACCTCCTAATTATTTATTTTCAAATTTTTTAATATATTATAATTATAACTTAAATTTACTAATTTATACAATTTCTAATCATAGGCCTCTGATATCAATTGCTAAATAAATAAATTTAAGAAATAAAAAAAGCCCTTCATCCTACTATAGGACGAAAGACTGCACTTCCGCGGTACCACCTAATTTAACTTAAAAGTTCACCTCATTAATGTACTAATATACATCACCAATTATAACGGTTTGGCTCCGACTAAGTCTACTCTCTTTATGATTTCGGTTAGTAGCTCCAGGATGTTCTTCATTATAAACTTTGTGCTGGACTTCCACCATAACCAGCTCGCTCTAACTCAGTTTTTATAACTACTCTTCCCTTCATAGCTTTTTTAATAATATTTTAAATCTTATTAACATTACTTTAACCTATTAGATAATTTTTGTCAATAAATATTTTTATTTAAAATTTAAAAACAAAATCATCCTAAATATATTTTATATTTAGGATGGTTGAAAATACTGACTTATATTAATTATTAGCTACTTTTTCTGTGCTTAAATTTGAACTACTTTCGACTTTATTTTTATCAAATATACTAACTACTGTAAATGTAATTCCTGTAGTTAATACCATTAAGTAACCTACATCTGAAAATACATTTTGGATTCCTGGTACAAATAACCATGCTCCAGCTGATAATACCGATACTAATATAGTGAAAAATCCTGCATTTTTACCAGCAAATTTAGATAAACATAGTCCTCCTAATACAACGATTGATGTACCTATTGCCATAGATAAGCAAACTTTCATTGCATTTAATATTGAACCTAATTGAGAAGATAATATATAAGTCAATAAACCTACTACAAGTATTATTGCTTTATTTATTACAAATGCTTTATCTTTATATTTTTTACCTATATTTGTTTTAAAGAATATATCTTGGCTGACTGTTGTTGAACAACCGATTAACATACTGCAAGCAGTTGACATATCTGCTGCCCATAAAGCTGATAAAGTAAGTCCTGCTATTACTGGTGGCAATGATAATATTATCATTGGTAAAGCTAAAGTCGCGTCTACTCCTGGTATTAATGCTTTTGAAGATATACCAAGCATTGCACATAAGAAGCCTATTGGTATCATCATTAAAGCACCTAATCTAAATCCGTTTACTGCTGATTTATCATCTTTAGATGTAAGACCTATTTGGATAACACCTTGAATTGAATTTGTATTACCACACATAACTATCATCCAAGCTATTATTGCAGGTATTCCCATACCCTCTGTAAAGCTTAAATATGGAACGTCTTTTGAAGCACTTGCCATTTGCATTGCTGCATCCCAACCACCTTGGTTGAAAAATACCATAATTGAAGCTACTATAATTCCAAAATAAATTAATGATATATTTATAATATTACTTAAACTAACAGAACCCATTCCTCCGACAAATGCAACTAACATAAATATCAAGAAACTGAAGAATGTTCCTGTAGTTATATTAAAGATGTCAGGTAGTAAACTCGCTAATATTGATCCACCAGCTATATATTGAAGAGCTATTATTGTACATTGAATTAAAACCATAGCTATAGTCATCATTACACCAGCTTTTTTATCGAATAAATCTTGTACAAGACCTGTAACTGTATTGTGTCCACTATGTCTAAAACGTTTGACAACTAAAAAACTTGCTATTATTGCCCCAAACGCCCAAGCAACATTGTACCAGCCTGCAGATAGCCCTGCAACGAATGCATTTTGAGCGATACCTATAGTTGAAGCTCCACCTATTGCTAAACCAGCAATTGTAACAGCTGTAATCCATGTTCCATTCTTACCTTTGTATAATAAGAAATTTTCCCCGTCTTTCTTTTCTTTCTTTGACATAAATATTCCTAATCCTAATAGGAATACTACATATAAAATTACTATTACTAGTGGCGTATTCATATTTTATTCCCCTTTCCTTTACAAATAAATTTACAATATTAAAATTTAAATTTTCCACTTACCTAAAAATAATTTATTTATATCTTTATATTTCTACCCCTTAATTTAGTTAGTTTTGAAGAAGCGGAACTACACTACCACCATATGGTAATATACATACATCTTTTCCTTCGAAATCTACTTTTTCTAATAATTCATCTATGTTTTTATAAGAATCTATATTTAAATCTTTAACAAAGTTTGGGTCTATTTCACTTAACATAAGCATATCTGATTTTGCAATAGCTTCACATAATGCATAGAATATATATCCACCTATTGTAAAGTTGGCTCTTAATTCTTCATCAAGTACTCCTCTTTTTAATGGTTCTATCCAACTGAAGAAATCAGGTGCCCCTCCACCTTCTCTACATTCTGCTAAGAATATAACTGTTCCACCTTTTTTAACTGCTCTAGCAGCATTAAATATACTCTTTGTTGATTGATATAAATTTATGTCTTTTGGATATCCACCACAACTTGCTATGACAATATCGGCTTCTTTTTCTATTGGGACTCCATAACAATCGTCTACATATTTGCAACTTTGAAGCCATGCATCGTGAAAGTCACCACAGAATAGTTTACTGTGTTTAGATTTTGTATTTACAACTATATTGATTCCAAACGATACATCTATTAATTCTCCAGCTTGGTTCATATCTTCATTTACTGGATTATTGTCCAAAAGTCTACTTGCTACTCTTGGATCTGTTTTCTTTTCAGTTTTTGATAAACATCTTATATGATTTTGTTTTATTGTTTCACGCCCTGCAACTCCAGGAATGACACTTTTTCTTCCACCGCCAAATCCTGCCATTATATGATGAACTGTACCTGTTACCATTATTACTTTTCTTCCAACTACTAATGGATTTACATAAACTTCTGTACCTATTTCTGTTTTTCCTACATAAACTAAGTCATCTGCATCACAATCATGATTTACTACTTTTACTTTGTCATAAACTTTTTTAGAAGCTAATTGGCAAAGTTCTTCTTCAGTTTGCATTCTGTGAGTTCCTATAGCAACAACTATTACTATATCATCGTAGTCTATACCTATTTCTTGTACTAAGTAGTCTACTAATTGTTCACATATTAAATCTTGACGTTGCCAAAATCTAGTTAAATCACTTATAACTATAGTTACTTTGTCTCCCTTTGATACTACTTGGTTTAAAGGTTTTGAATTTACCATATCTGTTGTAACACATTTGATAAATTCTGATTTAAGGTCTGTTATTTCATCCATAGGATTTTCGTTTAATACCGTCACCGATTTTGATTTTGATAAGTCAATCTCTACCTTTGAATCACCATACTTTAACTCTAACATCTTATCTCCCCCTTGTTTGTCTTTAGCCAAATAATTTTTATGCTAACTTTTCTTTATTTATCCACAGTATTCAAATAGTTAAAATTTGCTTATAAGTAAAAAAGAGAACTCTTCTCAGAGTTCTCTTAAATAATCAATTTAACATTATTTGGCCAACTAAAAATTTTAATTTCCTTTAAATGCAAGTCAAATATGAACTCCCTAGAAAAGATTTACTTTTTATATTTTTGCAGTAGAAATATCCAGCGCTAAAATAAAAGCCCCAGAATATAAAGTATAAATAGCTATATAATTTTGTAAATTCTCTTCTAATTCCTTTCATTGTATTTTCCTCCATTTAAAAATATTTATATTGTAATTGTAGTACTTTAACAAAAAATGTCAATTTATAGTTTTATTTTTATATATAAATTTTTTAAAGAAAAATTAAGAGGTTATTACAATATTATTTTGTAATAACCTCTTAAAATAATTTACATTTTATAACTTACTTCCATTGTCTACCCAATCTTTGGCTTCTTCTGTCATTTCTTCAGATGGGGCAGTTACATTTGTCTCTGGATATATCACATGTTGATCAGCCCACGCAGCTGTATAGTTGTTGTCTACACGTACATGTGAATGTAATCTTTTATTCCTTTTTCCACTTAATTGTCTACTTATACCATGGTTCTTTTCGTGTTCGTCATATCCTTTTTTATGCAAAATTACACCTCCCAATTCTTCTTGTCTTATTTTGTCCAAAAAAGCATTATAAATTCTATTGAGTGTAAAATGCATATTTTTATTTTTTAAAAATCTATAGATTTTCAGATATACGTTGTAATGTGTTTTGATAATTTAAAATTCCATATCCATATGAAGTATTTGGATATGTGTATATAAGTTTTTGACTAGCTCCCAACATCAAATACGTTTTTATTGGTTCGCTATAAATTGATAATCTATAAAAATCTGTTTCACTTATTATAAATTCAATTAATAAAGCAATAACAGCACATACGACAGAACTACTTATTCCTGTTCCTGTCCCTGTGTTAAATGTATTATCAAGATAATTTGATATTATATCTACACCTGGTGCAACTATATCTAATATAAAATCATCGACTTTTGCAGGGCCTTTTGAAGATCCTATCCACATAGTATTTGATTTTGTGTTGTATGTTCCAACAGTTATAGCTTCTCTTAAAAGTCCATATCTAGTTATTGTTGAGTTAGAATCACTATCTATGAATCTAGTATTTTGAGAAATTAAATTTTTATTCGGAAGGTAAGCATTAAAATCCCCATTTATTACATCTGAGCCCGTAATTCTCAATGCCCATATTCCGGAATATACATTTTCTAAATTTATAGATATCTGCATAGAAGCTGTAGAAATCCACGGATAGCTATATGAAATACTATACCTTACATCCTCTAAGCCGAATTTTCCAGTATATAAATTAAAATTCGGGCTATATGTCACAGTTGTACTTATCTCTCCAAAAGGTGATATTACTGCAGCATCAAATCTATCCACTTTATATCCATCTATCAGTATAGTTAGATTTTTATCATCTCCAACTTGAAAATTAATATCTATAGATTCTCCATTAGATACATTTCCAGAATAATGTATATCTGTATTTCCTTGATTCCCTGCACCAGTTACTAATATAAATCCAGATTGATATAATTCACTAAATGTATTTAGTAATGTCTGAGAAATGTCTCTTCCAGATGTTAGCCCAACCGTAAAGTTTAATATTATTGGACGATTTATTTCTTTAAATTTCTGAATTATATATGATATTGCAACTAAAAAATCTGTATTTTTATAGTTTATTTTTCCTTCATTAAAAAGAGATACATAGCTTCTCAGCTTTATTACTATCAACTCCGCTTTTGGTGCAATTCCTCTATAATTAGAATTCCCTTTTCCTTCTGAAACTACAATCCCAGCTGCCATAGTACCAGTTCCAATTTCATCTTTACTTAAATCTGAATTATTATTTGATATAGCTTCATTTAGTTGTTCCCTGTTAAATTCACTTCCAAATAGCATGTTATCTGGTGGAGAACCATAATTACTTTCCTGGTCCCATAAATATAAAATTTTACTACTTCCATCTTCATTTATAAAATCTTCATTTAAATAGTCTATACCAGAATCGATAATTGCAACTACAATTCCTTCACCTTGTAATCTGTTATATAAGTTATTACTCATATTAGACATATCTGCTGCTTGTAATACAGGTACTCCTTGTGATAAGTTATCAGTTATATTTATTAAGGAACTCATTGAATATGAAGATTCCCACCCTACTATCTGTCTTATATTTTCAAATATATTTTCATTAAAATCACTTTCTACATATATGACAAATAATAAATCATTAAGAAATATATATTGCGTTATATTATTTGCCACAAGAGACTCTATTAGCGTTTCTCTTCTTCCGGTATAAATTATATTATAAGATTTTATTTCACTATTTAATATTGGCATTTTAATCTCCTTATAATTAACTTGTTGTAACTTTTATCATATGTTATTTTGTATCTATCTAAATTTTTCAAAAATCTTTCTAGCATTTAAAAGACCATATCCTTCAATAAAATTAGGATATATTACGCCATCATTCCTGTCTGCACCTAATTGGAAAAATGTATATATACTTTGGGTAAATCCCTGGCGTTTATATCGATTATTTTGGGTTACATATTGGAAAAATAGTGCTGCCACTCCAGATGTAAATGCAGCAGATGCTGCTGTTCCTGTAATCATACCATATCTGTTATTAGGATAAGATGAAATTATATTTACTCCAGGAGCAACTATATTTGGTTTTTGAAGATTTCGTATATTAGGTCCTCTAGAAGATGGTGGCCACATTGAATTATTTATCGTGTCATACGCTCCAACCGTAAATATATTCCTATCTACTGATGGAAAATTTATTGTATAAAAAGGATTCGATTCTATAAACCTTGTGCCTGGGTTTATTAAAGTTCTATTTGGAAGATATATATTATAGCAACCACTATTTATATATACTCCCGTTAAAGTTATTTTCCAAATTCCAGGAGTTGCATTAAATAGATTTATTGTTATAAACTCTTGCCCAGAATAAGATGTTGGAAATATATAGTATATTGCATAAGTCGTATTTTCAAAATTAAAAAGCCCACTTTCTTGTTTATAATAGCCTAACCCTATATCTTTACTTTCTTCTCCAGTAGGTGAAATAATTTTTACATTTACTCTATCTGGTCGGCAAATCCATACTTCTATTTTTAATAAATTTTCTTCCTCTTCAATTTCAATTTCAATAGTGTTAGTTTGACCTTTACTTGCTATTTTTCCACTAGCATGTGTCTGAGTATTTCCTTCATTTCCTATTCCTGCAATTTCACATTCCCCATATTGATACCATATTGTAGATTGAGTTGCCCTGTTTATAAATCCCAAATCACTATTTGCTCCAACAGATGTATTTATTACAAGCGGTCTTTCTAGTTCCCTTGCTTTTTTTCGTGCATAATCTCTAGCCATATAATAATAAGCATTATTGTATCTATTATCTATTTTCCCTAATTTTACAATTATAAGTTCACTATCTTTTGCAATACCTTCATATTGTGAATTTCCTCTTCCAAGTCCAGCACAAATCCCACTTAATAATGTCCCACTTCCAATATCATCACTAGATAAACTTCTATCATTTTCACTAATCGCCTTATTTATATCCTCTCTTGTATATTCTGTTCCAAAGTAAAATCCATCTGGTGGATTTCCTTCTATACTTTGATCCCATAAGTAAAGTATCTTACTACTTCCATCTGCATTTATAAAGTCTGGATGTAAATAATCTATACCACTATCTGCAACAGCTATTATTACATTTCTTCCTGTTACATTTAAATTTGGATTATTTTTTATATAATTTATATTTTGATCTTCATTTACAAAAAATCCCCCTGCTGTACCTGATGATACTTCTGATAATAAACTCATTTCTATTAAACCTTCAAAAATTACTACTTCTTCAATATTAAAAATTTGTTGTGTAAATATAATTTGAGTTTCTGTTCCTAAAAATATCCCACTATTTTCACTAAGTCGTCTAAAATAATTTTCTAAGTTAAGCTCTGATAAGCTATTATAAAATGCTTCTTCGTTATTAAAATACACAAAGGCAGAATTTATATATGGGTCTGTTTGTCTCTTGTATATATTTATATTTTCATTTAAATCCTTACGATTTAAGTATTTATCTAAATTTATTATTTCATCTAATTTTCCAATTCCTCTATTAAAATAAATATCTGACATGTCTAAAAATCCATATCCATTTGAATCTGAAGGATATGTACCACTAGTGCTTCTTCTAGCATTTTGAAGCAATAAGGCCTTTAATTTCTGAGAATATAGATATACATCATTTTCTTGAACTATTCCCCACTCCATTAATAGTGCACAACACCCCGTTACATGTGGTGTTGCCATACTAGTCCCTGTAAGTGACCCTATTGTACCTCCAATTAGGTAGCCCAGTATATTCTCACCTGGAGCTAATAAATCTGGTTTAAAAATTCCTCTACTTGAATCTCCTCTTCCTGAAAATGAAGATACCACATCAGTTCTTGCATCATAGCTTCCAACAGTTATAACCCTACTTGCTGTTCCCGGAACTGTCACAGTTAAAACAGCACTTGGAGATAAAAACCTTGTATCTGGGCTAAGTCCTTCTGATGTAGGAAGATATAAGTCTACTATTCCATCTACAATATTTATTTTTGTAAACTCAATTTTCCATATTCCCGGTGTGATTTGATTATTAGAACTAAGTCTGATAGTTATTCGTCTTTGGATTGAATAAGGCATTATTTCATAAAAAACACCGCTTACAAGCGTTCCTCTGATATTATTTGATATTTGATTATTTTCTACTGAGAGGCTTTGTGTAATATTGTTAGATGGATCTACTACTGTTATTGTAAATTCATCTGCGAAGTTGGGCCAAATATTTATGTTAAGTACTGTTTCATTTTGTCCCACGACAAATTCTACAATATCTTGATTTTCTACATTTAAATCTATTCTTTTATGTCCACCTTTATTTCCATTATTACCAGCTGCCACAACTATATTATTTTTCCAATATAAACACATATCATTTATATATTGTTCAAAAAGTGATTCACCTCTGTGTGAACCTTCATTTGTGCCATAACTAATATTAATAGAAATTGGCTTGTTTTCTTCTAATGCTTTATCTAGTACAAATTTAATTGCTCTCATAAATTCTGTACTTCTTGAATATACATCTGTCTGTCTATTTCCTACTCTTACAACTATAAACTGAGCATTTTCAGCTATTTGCGCACATATAGAACCTACATGTGTTCCGTGGGTTGCCGTTATTGATATTGGTATATCCTTTTTTCCATTTATAGCTTCATTTATATCTGAATTTGTATATAAGGTTCCTTGTTTAAACCCTTCTGGAGGATTATTTCCTACTGCTTGATCCCAGTAATAAAGTATTTTTGAGTTGCCCATAGCATCTCTGAATATTGGCAGTGTATAATCTATTCCTGAATCTATCAAACCTATTAAACTTCCCTTGCCACTTAAGCCAGTTCTATTTTTAAAAGCAGTTATCCCTGATCTAGAAAAACTCTGATCATCTTGTGTCTCTAGTATAAATGGTCTTTCTATATATTCTATTTCCTTATAATTTAAAAGCCCCTCAAATAAACTTGGGTTAGTTGATGTTATAATTGCAAAATTATCATTTAATATTTCAATACTTACACCCAACTCATCTTCTAGTTTTAATATATCCCCATTATATTTTACGATTATTTCATATTCTATATTAATCACCTTCAATCTAACTCTATTTATTTTCTTTTATCTTTTTACCTAGTCTAGACATCATATTTTTAGAATAATTAGATATATTTTTTGGAATACATTCATAAGTTGCCAACATACTATATATTTCTAAAGCTCTTTTATAATCTTTTTTTCCTGTATATGCTTTATATGCTTCCTCAGCAAGCATTACACTTAACTCATTAATTCTCTTTGCTCTCTTTATCACAAAAATTACCCCTATCTAATCTTTTTGTTAATATTATTCGTAAAAAAAACAGATTATACCTAATACAGGTAATAATCTGTTCACCACAGTACATATCAAATTTTTTATTTTAGTTTAAATCAGAAAAAGCTACTCTTATATTTTGTAACCTTTCATCTTCTGTTCGTTCATAATAATTTTTATCTTCATCACTATTTACCAAGGTATTGGCTATTTTTACTATAAATTCACTACCTTGTCCTATTTTACTTTTTACATATACAGAACCATTATGTAGTTTTGCAAAATTTTTTACTAAAGTAAGACCTATACCGCTTCCTTGTTTCACAATACTTCTCTCATCATTGACTCTTTCAAATATTTCGAATATTCTTTCTATATCCTCTTGAGATATACCAATCCCATTATCTTTTACCTTTATATATACAGAGTTATTATCATGACTTAATGAAACTAGTACGATACCATCCTTCTTTCTCCTAAACTTCAATGAATTAGAAATCAAATTAAGCACTATTTTTTCAACCTTTTCTGTATCAAACCCAACTATTAATTCTTCTATATCTGTATCAAATATAATGCTCATATCATTTATTTTTACAAGGTCTCTTACAGATTCACATATATCCTCTACAAAACAAACTATATCTTGATTAGTAGGATTAAATTTTTCATACCCCAGTTCTATTTTTGATTTTGATGACAAATCATTAACTATTTTCATTATTCTAAATGAATTTTGTTTAACTAATTCTATATGATTTAAAATATCTTTTGGATATATGTTTTTTTCTGCTTTCTTTTCTAGAAGTTGCATAGTTGCTAATATCATATTTAAAGAGTTTTTTATTTCATGCGAGATAAAAGACATGCTTTCTTCTATATTCTTATTTTTATTAATAATATAATTTTCTGTATTTGTTATATCCACTAATAACTTTTCCTGTTCATTCTTATATTGTATATCAGTTTTACAAAACCAAGTTATAAATTTTTTGTCCCCTATTTTATCTATTTTTAAATCATAAAACTCTTTTTCTATTTTTATTTGTTGAGACTTAGAATTTACTATGCAATCAATTAAAATCTCTTCTACAACAGAAGCGTACTCTTCTGTTATAGATAACTTGTAGGCTCTATTTGACTCTTTTATAATTGCATGATTATCTTGTAATTTAATTATCACCCATGGTATTGGACTTTTTAATAATATATTTTTATAATCACACATAACTTAAATCCCCCTATTATTTACAATATACTACACAATATTCCATATATAAAATGTTTATATCTTTGAGATAGACTAATTCTACATAATTTTACTTATTAACTAGTTTGATTATACCATAAATAATGTATTTTTTGTCTTTTTTTTAAAAAAATGTCAATAACATTTCTATATTATCTTTTCATTATAAAAATTTAATTTTAATTATTATCCAAATCTGATGGATTCGAAACATTTTCTACTTTGTAAATTTTACTCTTCTGTGAAACTTGTTTTTCATTACGTGCAATAACATATATATCATAATCAAATTCCTGCGATTTTTTAGAATTAAGTGTAATCATTTCATTTATTTTTCCATCTTTCTTCTTAATATTATCTTTATCTATAGTCTTTACTAATTCATAATCGCTATTTTCTAATTTATTATCTTTTATATATACTTCATATCTATCAGCATCGTTCATTTCATTCCATTCTAAATTAAGTATCAAATCATCTTCCATAAAGTAATAACTTAAATAAAATCCTTCTAAAGATTCATTTTCTATACTACCTTCATTTACTGTAACATATACGTATTTTTCAACTTTATTTTCTCCAGCACCACAGTATACCAACAGTTTTTCTACACCTTTTCTAAGACCTACAATTTGTCCATTACTATCTAATCTTATTTTTCTTTGTACTGGAAGCTTATTTTCTGCAAACGCATATTTTATTTTTGGTGTTTTTAAATTTTTAGGTGATGTTGTCACAGAAGCTTGTATATTCGTTGTCTCGCCTA
Organism: uncultured Clostridium sp.; assembly: GCA_945931665.1. GTDB lineage: Bacteria > Bacillota > Clostridia > Peptostreptococcales > Peptostreptococcaceae > Intestinibacter. Next base: position 33,463 of record CAMEPL010000007.1, read on the forward strand.
CATTCACATTTATATTTTTCTTAACATTAATACTTTTTAATTTTGCAACTATATTGTATTTAAATGACTCTTCTTTAAAATCTGCTCTTGCTGTAATTGTTGCGTTGCCAACACCAACAGCATAAATTACATTATCATCTATTTTTAGTACATTTTCATTAGAACTTTTATATTCAACATTATATTCTTCATTAAATCTATCAAAGTCAACTTCTACATAGTCCTTTATGGTTGCCATATCACCTACATATATTAAATCTCCATCTATTTCTGTATTTAAATTAACTACCTTAGGATCTACAACTAAGATATTAAATCGCTTTAATATCTTGTTATTTTGTACGATTGCTATAGATGTAAGCCCTTCTTTTTTACCTGTTATTTTAACAGTATTTTTAATATTTTTAGAGTTATCTTCAATTTCAACTTTGTTATCTTGATCTAAACTTTTAAATTCTACTACTGGATCTTTTGCATATGATGGGAACTTTACATAATCTCCTGCAGAAAAAATAACTCCCTTATCTAATTTAATAACGTATTTATCTATATCTTTTATATATTTTCCTTTTACTGCATTTATTTCAATTCCTTTTATTCGTGGTTCAAATATTCCAAGCTTAAAGAAATAATATTGTGAAATAAATATAACGGGAATAAGTAATATGATTATTATTGTTTTTTTGCTTATATTTAATTTTATGTTTTTCATACAATCACTCCCTCATTAAATTAATAGACTAATAATTATTTCTTATATATATTTTAATTTATATTCAAAATCAACTATTCAAATACCTTTATTTTACTCAACAGTTTAAATTACACTTATTAAATTATTGGCCAAATATATTTATTTTAAACCTACTCTTCTATGTTCCAAACATCATTTTACATTTTTTGTGAACTTATGTGTAATTTCATTTGTAATGTCAGCAAAAAAATACTATAATTTACCTAAGATTATTTTCAATAAGTATAATACATAAATAGTTAAAGAAAGGAATTATTTAAATGGAACAAATAGGACAAATTAAGCAAAGAAGAACTTTTAAAGAGTTTGCAAAAGACAAAAATATCGAAATATCTGTTCAAAGATATCTAATTGATGCACTTAGTTTTATGGCATCTGGTTTATTTGCATCATTATTAATAGGAACGATATTTAACACTATTGGACAAAATCTTCATATATCATTATTTACAGATGTAATTAATCCTCTAGCCAAACAAGTTACAGGACCTGCAATAGCTGTCGCAATTGCATATGGACTTCAAGCACCTCCACTTGTAATGTTTTCTTGTGCATTAGTCGGAGCGTGTGGTAATGAATTGGGCGGACCTGTAGGTGCATTTGTTGCTACTATATTCGCTTGTGAATTTGGTAAATTAGTATCAAAAGAAACAAAAATAGATATTTTAGTTACGCCTGCTGTAACAATATTAGTTGGTGTTTTAGTTGGTGAAGCTATTGGACCTGCTGTTTCTGCATTTATGACTGGATTTGGAAATGTAATAATGAGTGCTACTGAAATGCAACCGCTTTTAATGGGGGTAATAGTTTCTGTATTAGTTGGTATAGCTTTAACACTTCCAATAAGTAGTGCAGCTATATGTATGATGTTAGGTCTTAGTGGACTTGCTGGTGGCGCTGCTACAGTTGGTTGTTGTTGCCAAATGGTTGGATTCGCTGTTATGAGCTATAGAGAAAATGGTGTTGGCGGTTTATTCGCTCAAGGACTAGGAACATCAATGTTGCAAATGTCTAATATAATAAAAAACTGGAAAATATGGATTCCACCGACATTAGCTGCGGCAATTTTAGGACCATTATCTACTATAGTATTTAAAATGGAAAATATCGCAATAGGTTCTGGTATGGGTACATGTGGTTTAGTAGGACAATTTGGAACTATAACTGCTATGACTGAATCTGGTAATGCTTCTATGATGATGTGGGTTGGAATATTACTTCTACACTTTATACTTCCTGCAGTTGTAACACTAATTATATCAGAATTTATGAGATCTAAAAATTGGATTAAACCTGGTGATTTAAAATTAGATATATAAAAAAAGAAATTATACTTATCTCAATTTCAAGTAAATATAATTTCTTATATATTCAAACCAAAAAAGGCTATTAAATAGCCTTTTTTTATTTTATTACTGCACTAACTAACCATTTTAATGCGCCTTTAGTATTTTTCCATAAAGCGAAGTTTTCATTGTAGTAGTAAGTAGCTTCTGTATATAACACAGGATCTATTACTGAACCAGACATTCTTAAAGCAGCTGTCCATTGCATTAGGAATAATCCTATGTATTTATTTTTTTCTACTCCAGATTTTATTGCAGATTTCGCAAAGTATAAGTTCCCATTTTTAAAGTAGTATAATGCTTTGAAGTATTCCCATTGAGCTGAGTCTTCATTTTTAAATCTTGCGAATAAATCATTTACTGCTTTTCTATCATTTTTTGCTATTAATAAGTTTATTAATTTAAATCTGTTACCTTGAGTATCATTTTCATCCATTTTTAATAATAACTCGAATAATTCTCTAGCTTCTTTAGTATTGTTGTTTTCCATTAATAAAGTAGCTAAATCTTGAGCTGCTATCATATATTGTCTAGCAGATTCGTTATTCCAGTAGTTAGTTGTATTTTCTCTATCAACTATCATTTCTTCTGCAACAGCCATAGCTTGTTTTAAATAATCTAATTTATCTTCAAATGGTAAATCTTCGTGAGCAAGTCCCATTAAAGCTTTGTATTTTGCAGCTTTAGTTTCGTCTTCTGTTAATTCTTTTTTAGCTTCAACTTTTACTTCTTCAGCTTTTACTGCTTCACTTTCAACAGTTACTGCTACTTCAGATGAAACTGTTTGTTCTCCTTCTAATAAAGCTCTTATTACATCTGATTTACCTTTTATAGTTTTTGAACTAACACCAGTTTTTTCAGAGAAAGCTTTTTTTGTAATATACATAGGATGTTTTCTTTTAAACATTTCAGCATCTTCTAATACTATGTTTAATATAGATGCTACCCATATATCACATCTAGATGAATTTAATAGTTCTCCGTCTTTTTGCTCTATTTTTGATAGAAGATCTAAACTTGCATCTTTATATTGTTCGTTTAGATTTTCTTTACAATATTCTACTATTGCATTTCTAATTTCATTTATTCTGTCTTTCATCAATATCCTCCCGAATCAAATTTTTAACCTCTATTATTATATCATTTTCTTAAAAAGTCTTCATTTAAATATTATAAAATATATATTTTACCTAAAATTAAATTTAAGTATAAATTCCTAAGGTTATAAACTTATGTTTATTTTCAACATACTTTATATAATTTATCATATATTACATACCTCTGTCAAAGTTTAACTGTATCATGTTAAAATATAATTTTAAAAAATAGTTTTTTAATTTAAACTATTATTTACTTTATAATAAATTTATTATTTATCTAATTATAAAATATATGTTTAAACATTAATAACTCTGTGTGTAGTCTTTCATATAAATGATTGATTTTAGAAATGCGCCCCTAGCAATACATTCCGTAAGCTTTGAAAATATTATATTAGCATCTTCTTGTGTTATCTCTTCTAAAACGATTTCTTGTTTCTCTTCATAGTATATACTCTTGAAAAAATCCTTTGTATCTATTGATATGTTAATAATATTATTTAAGTCATTATTAATTAATTCCTTACTTCTTCTATTCAGGATTATATTATTTTCAACTTCATCTAACATACTGTTAATTCTATTTATTATAGATTCATATACTTCCATTTCATCCCCCCAAAAAATTTATTATAGGTTTATTTAATGAGTACTTTAATTAAATACTACCTATTTTAATTGTAGTACAAAAGTAAGCTTCCTAACAATTTATTTTACACTCTATTATCCTACTATTTCTGACATAATTTTTATAATATATTGCACAAGGATAAAACTTTTTTAATTGGAAATACTATTAATCAGATTTTAAAATAGGCGGTGTATTTATGAATAATTTGCAAAAAACTCTATTAAACGAAATACCTGAATTTAGAGATTATACATTGAATTTTATAAATGGAAATATGTCTACAATGCAATATAAAGAATTTGCAGCAGCATATGGAGTCTATTCTCAATCAAACGATAAGCAACTATTTTTAATTAGATTCAGAACATCTTGTGGCGTTATTTCTAGAGCTCAGCTACATACAATTTATCAAATGGCACATAAACACAATTTAAACTATATACATATTACTACTAGACAGTCTATTCAACTTCAAGATTTAGACATGGATACAATCGTCGATATTATGCAACAAGGTATAGAAAAAGATCTCTATACAAAAGGCAGTTGTGGAAATTTTCCTAGAAATGTCACTCTTTCACCACTATCTGGAGTAGACTTGGAGGAAAGTTTTGATGTTACACCTTATGCTTTAGATACCGATAAATATTTTTTAAATAAGATAAGCACCTATAATCTACCTCAAAAGTTTAAGGTTTCTTATTCAAATTCCCAAAAAGATTCTGCACATGCCACTAATCAAGATGTAGGGTTTATAGCTACAATCAAAGACAATAAACCTTATTTTGAAGTGTATGTCGGTGGTGCATTAGGTAAAGACCCTAAGATAGGTCTAAAACTCTCTAAATTAATAAAACCAAGCGATGTTTTATTTTATATCGAAGGTGTGACTGAATTTCTTAAAAAAGAAGGAAACTACGAAAATAAATATAAAGCTGGAGTAAGATATATGATTGAGTATCTTGGAGAAGATGAATTTTTAAAAAGGCTGTACTCATATATTGATAAACAAAAACAATACGTAAGTTTAAAAATAAATCCAGCTCCAATTAATTACAAAAAACAAGGAAGTGAAATTAAATTAAATAATCCTAGATTATTCAAACAAAAACAACCGGGATTATATTCAGTCTATATACATCCACTAGGTGGTATGTATAAATTAAAAGATTTAAAGTGCTTATTAAAAGAACTAGATAAAATTAAAAATCCTTTTATTAGGATAGGTATGATGCAAGATATATATATATTAAATTTAGATGGACAAGAGGCTAAAAAAATACTCGATACTACAGAATGTGTAAATGGGTCAACAGCCTTAGAAAACAGTATTTCTTGTATTGGTTTTCCAATTTGCCAAATGGGTATTTGCAACAGTCAAAAAATGCTTTCTGAAATAATTACTTATTTTAAAATAAACAGTAAAGACAGACAGAATATGAAAGTTATGCCACCAATTTATATTTCTGGTTGTAAAAATTCTTGTGGTCTTCAACAAAATGGATATATCGGTCTAATTGGTAAAATGAAAAGTATTGATAAAATTCCTGTAAATTGCTTTGAAATTACTATAAATGGATTTCAAGATATTGACGATTTTAACTCTAGGGAATTTGTAGGTTGTTTTAAAGATTGTGATATTCCACCTATGTTATATAAAATAAGTGAAGAACTTATAGAAATGAATATTGATTTCACAACTTTTGTAAATAATTATCGAGATAAATTTGATAAAATAATTGATAAATATAAAATCTAAAAATAAAAAACTGTAGAAATAGACTTTCTACAGTTAATTTTTTATTTGAACGTTGTATTTTGTATATAGATCCTTCATTAAAGTAGTTTGTTTAGTATTTTCTAATGTTTCTATTAAATCATCTTTAATATCTTTAAAGTCTTGTGCTTTTTCACCTGTTTTCTTTATTATATGATATCCTGCGCTTGTCTCTACAACTTTTGGATATATTTCCCCTACTTTTAGTGAAAATGCAGCTTTTGAAAATTCACTTACCATTTCATCTTCAGTAAAATATCCTAAATCCCCTCCACTAGATGCACTAGAGTCATCAGAATATTCCTTTGCTAATGTTGCAAAATCATCTCCATCTAGAGCCATTTTTAAAACAGCTTCTGCTGTCTTTTTATTTTCCTCTATTTTATCATCGCTTAATTTTTTATTATTGCTGTCATAATTTGAAATTAATATATGTGAAGCGCGAATTTGTTCAAAATCATCTTTATTTTTTTCGTAGTATTTTTCTGCTTCTTCTTCACTTACTTCAGTGTAATCTTCTAAATACGTAGCACCCATTAATTCTTTTTTTATACGTTCTTTTAATTTATCTTCTATAAGGTTAAATTTCTCAAAATACTCATCTTGTGTTAAATTATACTGAGAATTTATATTATTTATAGTAGCATCGTAATTTTCTTGTATTTGATCATCTGTTATTTTAACATTATTCTCTTTAGCTTCTTTATATAAAACTTCTATATTTACTAAATACTCAAGCATTGTCGATTCATATGTAGAAATTTGTGAATTAGTTAACTTTTGAAGACCATTTGAATAAAAAATAGGATCCATAACACTTTTTAAATCTCTACCTGTTATTTTACTGTCGCCAACAGTTGCATATACTTCACTATTAGAATAATGTCTATAACTTGCAGGTAAAAGTCTTCCGTATGACATCCCTCCATAGAAAGCTCCCCCAACTACAGCAACCAAGGCGCATACTAATGCCACTTTCTTCATTATTTTTCGCTCTTTTTTCTCATCTTCTGTCATAATGACAACTTTATTATGATTTAATTTTTCTTGTTCAGTACCAATTGTTGAAATTTCTTTTGTTTCTTTAAGATTATCTTCAACTTTTTTATTTTTCTTAAACATTCTGTCCTCCTACATAGTTTATATATTTAAAAATCCAACATCTACGAATTTAAATAACTATTTAATAAAATTTAACATCTGTATTATATCATTATTTTCACATCATTTTTTTAAAAAAATATTACAAATTATTTATCAATAAACAAATATTTTTTATAAGCACATCTAAAATTATTAACATATTTGCTTAATCAACTACTAAAAATGATTATAATTTTAAGATGAATATAATTTCCTATGTGTTATAAAAAATACTATAGAAATAGGAAATGGACTAAACTCATTAGTCCATTTTCTATTTCTATACTTTATAATAAAAACCTTAATTTATTCTTAGTTATTTACTATTACACTAAAGATTATAAATTTATATCTTCAGTATGATACAGTAGTAAATTCTTTATATTTAATACTTGAGCAGTTTTACCTGCATCAAGTGCTGTACTGTGATACTTTTCATATGGTTTGAATATTTCTCTATCTTTATATAGGCAAAATGCCTCAGCAAGCATCCAATCACAATCTTGTACATACTTTTTGTTTATATCATTGTAAGGTTCATCACCAAGGCATACCAATGTTTTTTCTTCTTCATCTTTTACTTCCTTGATAATTATATCTTTATTTATTAACTTAAATAATTTTGAAGGAAGAGTTAGTTCACATTTTAAATATATATACTAACACCTATTACAATTATAGCTGTTACAGCTATTGGAATTAATACAGATGTTACAAATATATCCTTGTATGATTCTTTGTGAGTAAGACCACAAATAGCTAGAGTTGTAATAACTGCTCCATTATGAGGCAATGTATCAAGACCTCCACAAGCTAGAGAAGCTACTCTATGTAAAATCTCTGGGGAAATATTCAAAGCACTTGCCATTTGCATATAAGTAGGTGCTAAAGCATCTAAAGTAATTGTTAATCCTCCAGAAGCAGATGCTGTAAGTCCGCAAATTAAATTTACAGATAAAGCTTCTGATATTATAGGGTTTGATGAAATATTAAATACAAAATTTTGAACTACTGAAAAAATAGCCAATGATTTAATCACACTACCATACCCAACGATTGCTGATGAATTTAATAAAGGTCTAAAAGAATTAGTAACACCTTCATCTAAAACACTTTTTATGTTTTTGATTTTTTTAAAATTAGTAATAACTAAAAATAAATCTGCTATAACAATTGAAATTATGACACTCCATGTTCCAGATACATTACCTAAAGTTGTATTAAACTTTTCTAAATAGGCTCCATCAACTGAAGGATAATATATTTTTGAGAAAAATAAGTTTGATACAAATATAATTAAAATAGGTACAATTGCCACAAGTATATTTGGTAGTTTTTCTTCAGTTAATTTTTCATTTTCTATAGAATCTCCATATCCTTCATTATTATTTCTAGCTTTTTTAGATTCTCTACTTAAATAAATCATTCCTAATCCTAGCATTAGCAAACTTGCAATTATACCAAGTAAAGGTGCTGCAAAAGCATCTGTTCCAAAGTACTTCATTGGGATAACATTTTGAATTTCTGGTGAGCCTGGAGCTGCTGTCATTGTAAAAGTAAATGAACCTAATGCAATACATCCAGGAATAAGTCTTTTTGGAATATCTGCTTCTTTAAATAAAATCCTCGCTATGGGATATGATATAAAAGCAACTACAAATAAAGAAACTCCTCCATATGTAAGTAGCGCTCCTGATAAAACTATGGATAATATAGCCTTGTCGCTACCTAATTTTTTTGTTATAAAATGAGAAATAGATTTTGCATAATTTGCTTTTTCCATCAATATAGCAAATATGGCTCCTGTCATAAATAACGGGAAATAATTTTTTACAAAACTTGCAAAGCCTGACATATATACCTCTGTATAAGATGCCATTAGGTGGCTATCAAAACCAGTAGTTACTATAAGTGTCAATAGCGCTACTATTGGTGCTGTGATTATTGTTGAATATCCTCTATATGCTAAAAACATAATGAGTACAAGTGATAAAATTAATCCTATAATGCTAAACATTTTTTATTTAGTGTTGTAGTAACAACATTACTCCTTTCATATTTCTTTTATATTTTATAAATTCCCCAATTTTTTTATATTTAATCTATTTTTCCAGGTTTCATCTTTAAAGATTTAAATTTACATATTCTTGAAAATATTAAATAAAAATAAGCCAGAGAAATTGCAATAATCCCTGGCTTATTTTATATTTTGAGTGTCAATTTATTTTTTGGTGTCAAATGGGTGTAAATCTTCACTTTTTTAATAAAATTACACTAAATCAGGGTCAATATCATTATCACCCATTCCAAGTAGTTTCAATGGTTTAAGCGCTGGTCCATTTAATATACTTCCGTCATAATTAAACCTAGAACCATGACATGGACAATCCCAGCTCTTTTCAAAACTATTAAATTTAAGCTCACATCCCAAATGTGTACATGTTATATCAACGACAAATAACTTGCCATTTTTATCTCTATATGCTCCATACTTGTCACCATCTATAACAACTACCTTGCCCTCTCCTTTTGCTATATCAAGTTCCATACTTCCCTTTTTAATTTTGCCTTTTATATAGTCATAAGCCATAATTGTATTTTCTTTTAAGTAGTTTAAATTTAAATAACTTCCTACCCTAGATGGATTAAATAAGTCTTGGTATTTTGATTTGTGATTTAAAATTAAATCTGATATAACTATAGATGCAATTGCAGATGTACTTATACCCCACTTACAAAATCCTGTTGCTATATATATATCAGGCTCATCTTTGCTTATATGACCTATATACGGTATGTTATCAGTTGCTATATAATCTTGTGTAGACCATCTTTGCTCTATTATACCTATTTTAAAATTATTTTTTGCAAAATCTACAATATCATCAAATATCTTACTTTCATTATCACATTTGCCGGTCTTGTGGTCAAATCCTCCACATATTAAGTAATCTTGTCCTTTATCTGTATATGTTCTGACAGTTTTTGATGGTTTTTCCACATTTATAAACATACCTTTTGCAATAGGTTTATTTAGCTTTGAAATTGTTAAGTATGATCTATATGCATGTTCTTTTGTAAAATAAAGTCCTAATTCATCATGCCATATATTTGAAGATGCTATTACAACTATTTTTGCCTTAATTGTTTTATTATTTCTTGTTTTCACTATATAACCGTCTTTATCTTTTTCAAGTCCTACAACTGGTGTGTTTTCGTATATATCAACACCTTTAGATGAAACTACTTTAGCTAAACCATCCATATATTTTTTAGAATTAAATTGGGCTTGATTATCTAATTTAAGAGCACCTTTTATTTCTATAGGGAAGTCCTCAATCTTATTTAAATATTCATATGGTATTTGTAGTTTTTCGCAAGTCTTATATTCGCTTTTTATTTGTTTTAAACTATCTTCATCTTGTGTAAATATGTAATTTGGAACTTCTTCAAAATTACAATCTATATTGTATTTTTTAACTATATCTTTAATTAATCTAAGTCCTTCTTCATTGGCTTCATAATAAAGTCTGGCCTTTTCTTCGCCGTACTTTTTACTTATACTTTCGTAAATCAAACCATGCGATGATGTTATTTTTCCAGTATTTCTTCCAGATGAACCATATCCAACTTTATCAGATTCTACAACTATGATTTTTTTATTTTGTTTGCTAAGCATATATGCTGTATGAAGTCCTGTAAGACCTGCTCCTACTATTAAGTATTCTGTTTCTATATCTTTATCTAAAGTAGGATAACTTTCACCTTGATTATTTATTATCCAAAATGAATTTTCCATATTAAACACCTTTTCCCTTAATTTTTTATACTATTGTATTGTTTCCAATATTAGAAAATATATTTATTAAATTTGATTGTAATCAAAAAAATTACCACGAGTATCACTCGTGGTATCAAGGGTTATGTTTATACATGGGTTAATCGATATTTTATCAATTAAACTCTAGTTAACTTGTTAATTTGCTTTTTTCTTTTTTAAAAATCCTAGTATTAATCCTCCAACTACAGAACCTATTACTAATGCTACAAAATACATTAAAGGATTAGTTATAACTGGTAGTATAAATATTCCACCATGAGGAGCTCTAGATCCACAGCTAAATGCCATTGATAATGCACCTGCTATTGCTGAACCTACTACACAAGATGGTATTACTCTCGCTGGGTCTCCTGCTGCAAATGGTATCGCACCTTCTGTTATAAATGATAATCCCATTACATAGTTTACTATACCGGATTTTCTTTCACTTTCAGTAAATCTATCTTTAAAGAATGTAGTTGCAAGTGCTATTGCTATAGGAGGTACCATACCACCTATCATAACTGCTGCCATTATTTCGAATTGTTCTGGACCTGCATTGGCAACTGTAAGTTGTGCAGTCCCAAATACGTATGCTGCTTTATTAAATGGTCCACCCATATCAACTGCCATCATTCCTGCTAGTACAGCACCTAATAATATCTTACTGCTTCCACTCATTGATGATAAGAAGTTGTTAAGTCCTGTATTTATTGCACCCATTATTGGATTAACAGCCATCATAAATATCGCCATTAACAGTATCCCAAACACTGGGTAAAGTAATACTGGTTTTATACCTTCTAGTGCTGCTGGCAATTTGGAGAATAATTTTTTAAGTATAAGTACTATATATCCTGCTACAAAACCTGCTAGTAAAGCTCCTAAGAATCCTGAACTTACTGGATTAGAATTTGCAAAATCCATTACATTAGTAAATGTATATCCATCTTTTGCAATAACTCCACCTACAAAACCTACTGCTAAACCTGGTCTATCTGCTATACTCATTGCGATATAACCAGCTAATATAGGTAACATAAATCCAAATGCTTGTTCCCCAACTGTTTTAAAGAATGCTGCCAGTGGAGTATTCTTACCGAAATTCGCTGGGTTTATACTGTAATCATCTAATAAGAATGCTATTGCTATTAATATACCTCCACCTACAACAAATGGTAGCATGTGAGATACACCGTTCATTAAGTCTTTATAAAATTTTCTTCCTAAACCTTCTTCTTCATTTGCACTTTCTTCTGAATCATTTGCTGCATTATCAGCATGATATACTGGAGCATCACCTTTTATTGCTCTGTCTAATAATTCATCAGCTTTATGTATTCCATCTGCAACTTTAGTTATTATAACTTTCTTGCCATCGAATCTATTCATTTCGACTTTTTTATCTGCTGCAACAATTATACATTTTGCATGTTCTATCTCATCTTTTGTCAGTTCATTTTTAACTCCACCAGAACCATTAGTCTCGACTTTGATTGTTATTCCTTTTTCTTCCGCCTTATTATTTAAACTTTCTGCCGCCATAAATGTATGAGCTATACCTGTTGGACAAGCAGTAACCGCTAAAACTTGAGGGTATCTATCATCTTGTGGAGTTTTTTCTAATTTATTTTTATTTTCAACAGTTTCTTCTTCTTTTTCTTCCTCTGGGAATTTTTCTATTTCTTTTTTATCTATTAATGATAAGAATTCATCCACACTTTTTGTAGCTATTAAGTTATTTTTAAATTCCTCATCCATTAATATTGTCGATAATCTTGACAATACTTCTAAGTGTGTGTTGTTTGCACCATCTGGTGCTGCTATCATAAAGAATAAGTTAGATAAGCTACCGTCAAATGCTTCATAGTCTATTCCATCTTTTGTTACCCCAGCTGCCAAACAAGCTTTTTTAACTGCTTTTGTTTTTGCATGAGGAATTGCTATTCCCTCACCGACTGCAGTCGTACTTAATTCTTCACGAGCTAAAATAGCTTCTTTATACTCGGCTTTATTATTTAAATTTCCACTTGCATTTACTAAGTCCACCATCTCATCTATTACTTCTGGTTTAGTTTTAGATGAAAGATTTAGGTTTATAGATTCTTTTGATAATAAATCTGTAATTCTCATAACTCCTACTCCTTTTCTTTATTATTAAATACTATTATTGACTTTATATATTCTATTATTTCTAGTTTCCAATTTAGTTTTCAGTTATATACTAATTGATTTTTTCTATTTTTATTTCTTTTATTAATTTGTCTATAAGTTCTCTAGTAGCTAAGTCAGAAGAAAATGCTGTCGCTCCTCCACTTGCTGCCCCTAATCTTAAAGCTTCTTCATAATTATTTGATTTTAAGTATCCACTTATAAAACCTGCTACCATTGAATCTCCAGCTCCAACTGAATTTACAACTTCACCTTTTGCAACACTACTTAAAAATACTTGATTATCTTCTGATACTAATAATGCTCCGTCTTTTCCCATAGATATCAAAACATTTTGAGCACCCATTTCTTTTAATTTTTTAGCATAGAAAATTATATCTTCTGTATTATTTAGCTCTACATTAAACATCTCTGCTAATTCGTGGTTGTTTGGTTTTATTAAAAATGGTTTGTATTTTAAAACATTTAAAAGTAGATTCTTAGTTGCATCAACAACTACTTTTATATCTCTATATTCTACTCTTTTCATTATATCTTCATATAATCTCTCGTCTAAACATGACGGAATACTTCCTGATAGTATTAAAATATCTCCATCTACTAATTGATCTATTACTTCATAAAATCTATTTAATTCTTCATCACTAATTTGTGGCCCTTGTCCATTTATTTCAGTCTCTTCTTCGCTTTTAATTTTTACATTAATTCTTGTAAAACCATCTTTTACTTTTATGAAGTTTGACTCTAGGTTTAATTCTTCTAAAGAATTTATTATATAATCCCCTGTAAATCCACTTACAAATCCTAAAGCTATGCTATCATTATCTAAGTTTTTTAATATCCTAGTTACATTTATACCTTTTCCACCCGGATATACATGTTCTTCATTTACCCTATTGATATGACCCTTAACTAGTTTTTTAACTTTTACAACATAGTCTATTGATGGGTTTAAAGTTACTGTATATATCATCTACAAGCCTCCTTTATATTATTAGTGCTCATTTTTATTTTTTTTATTACGTTTATTTATCTTATAACTCTATAGTAAATTAAAATTACGTTTTCAGAAAGTCAAAAAATTTCTCTTAATTAAAAGAGAAATTTATCATTTTTATTATTTAATAATTTAGGGATGTAAATTATTAAATCCACATCCCTAAATTATTATTTCATATTAAGCTTTTTTTAAAACATCTTTATAAATTTTTCATAGTTTTTATTTTCACATATACCTATTACTTTTGATACTGAGCCAACTTGTTTATATATCGTCGAAAATAATTTTTCATAGTCAAATATCTCATCTTTATCAATAGCTAAAATTAAAACAAGTCTTACATCTCCCAAAGTCCAATGAATAGGCTTATTTAATATTCCAACTGCTATTTTGTTTTTTAATATTTTCCCATTTGCCCCATGTGGTAACGCAACCATATTACCAATCTCTGTAGTAGCTATTTTTTCTCTATCAAGGAAAGAGTTTTTCATCTCATCGTCTATAACACCTTGATTTACAAGTTGAGTTGCCATATACCCTATAACTTCTTCTTTTGTTTTAAAGTCTAAATCTGTAAAAAATAGATTTCTATCAAATAAATCTCTCGTTTCAATCTCTTTATACATCTTTCCTGTTTTCATAAACTTCTCTATTATTTTTACTTCATTGTCATTTAAAAGAGGGGATACAGTTATCACAGGCACTCTCTCACATTTAATATCTACTGTTGATATTATAAAATCCACTTCCATAACATTTATATAATCAATTAAATATGCCGGTATTATTTTTACTATTTCTATTTTTCCTTCAAATAAATACTCTAGCTTATTTTTAACTAGCATTGAAGTTCCTATACCCGATACACATACTATTATTACTTTAAACACTTTTTTCTTTTGATTGTGTTCACTTCTTTCAATAGCACCACCAACATGCACTGCTATATTTGATATTTCTTCATCATCTAATTTTAAATCGAGCTCTTCTTCCATTGTTTTCTTTGCAATTTTGCCTAATTCATATGCATATGGATATTTTATTCTTATATCAATAGGTAAACCACTGTATTGATTTATTCCTAACTTCATTTTTTTATATATACTATTTATATGATTATAAAGACAAGTTTCAAATATTTCGTCTTTGCTAATATCTATAGATGTAGCGATTTTTAAGTTTTTACAAAATTTCTTTATTGCTCGTATTATTTTTTCTTTATTTTTGTCATCATTCATTATCAATTCTCTTTGAATTAAATATTCTTTTATATATTCTTGTATAAACTCACTTTCATCTTGATTACTTCTGCTTAACTTTATAAAAATAATACTACATAGATTTTTAAATTCTGTATCGCTAAGTACTAGATGTTCTTTGCCTAACATATTTAAAATTATGTTTTTTAAATTAAATATATTGTTTGATACTTTTTCACTTAAAAAATCCTTTAAATTAAGTTCATTGTCCTTTTTTGAACATATATCCAATATAAAGTTAATTATATCTTCTTCATCAGCATCTATACCAATTCCCTGTTTATGTTTTGATACAACAGATATATTGTATTTTTTTAAAATAGATTTTACTTCTTTTAAGTCATTTTTTACTGTAGAAACGCTGATATACATAGAATCTGCTAATTCTTCTAATTTCACAGTATTTTCTGACTTAGTTGTTAAGTTTATTAAACTTTTTATAATATAGTCAATCCTGTCAACATTTCCTAAATACTGACTTGGAATAGTAATATGATCAAATGAGCCCTCTATTTTGTAACCTATTCCTCGAATTGATATAATTTTCCCATCTTTACTGTTTTTATTGATGTCTTTAATCTCACTTTGTATTGTTTTTGTAGAACATCCAATTTCTTCACTAAGAGCTAAACTGCTAACAGGATTCTGAGAATTTTTTAATATTTCAATTATATTTAAGGCTCTTATACTATAAATAATTAAAATCTCCCCCTTGCAAACTAAGTTTGTTTTTCTATTGTAATCCCTTTAAAAAACTTTTATTATTTACTTCTTTTTCAAATTGGCAAGAGCTGCAAAAGGATTATTAAACGCTTCTTGCTCTTTATTTTGATTTTTTAAATATTTATTTATATCTTTTTTAGATGCTTTTCCCTTTTCTTCTGCTTTTCTTTTATTGAATGAAGATAATTTTTCCCTATATCCACAGCTACATGTAAATATCTTACCTTCTCCTTCACCTTTTAGTTCAAGCCTTTTGTGACAATTTGGACATCTAGCATTAGTAGTTTGTGAAATCAATTTTCTAGTATTACATTCTCTATCTTCACAAACAAGCATTTTACCCCTTTTGCCATTGACCTCTAACATGAATTTACCACACTTTGGACATTTATTTCTAGTTAAATTGTCGTGTTTAAATTTATTTTCACTATTTTTTATTTCTTTTACAATAGTTTTTGAGTAGTTTTTCATTTCGTTTAGAAACTCATTTTTCTTACTCTTACCTTTTGATATATCGTTTAAAGTTTTTTCCCATTTAGCAGTTAATTCTGGACTTTTTAAATCTTTTGGCGCCAAATCTAAAAGCTGTCTTCCCTTTGATGTTATATGAATTTCCTTGTTTTTCATCTCAACAAAGAAAGAATTAAATAATTTTTCAATTATATCAGCTCTTGTCGCAACAGTTCCTAAGTTGTGTTTTTCCATTTCTGTAAGTAAAGTAGCTTCATTTAAATATGAAGGTGGATTAGTTTTTTTGCTTTCTATTTTGACATTTTCCACTTTTAATACTTCATTTACATTTACATCAATTATACCTTCATATGTTTCATTATCATCTGCTGCATAATTTTCTCTCCAACCTAATTTGATAATTTTATTGCCCCTTGCTATAAATGTCTCACCTTCACAAATTCCTTTTATAGTAGTTTGTTCATATTCAAAAGGAGGACATAATACGCTTAAAAATCTCTTGACTACTAAATCGTAAATTTTTCTCTCTTTATCAGATAACTCACCTAAAAATACTCTTTCTTCTGTAGGTATTATAGCGTGATGATCTGTAACTTTTGAATTATCTACAAAAGATTTATTAGGTTTTATTTTTGTCTTTAGTAGTTTCATACATACTTTTGAATATTCACTAGTGTTTACTGCTTTTATTCTATCTTTTAAAGTATCTACTATATCATCTGTTAAATATCTTGAATCTGTTCTTGGGTATGTAAGCACTTTGTGATGTTCGTATAATTTTTGCATAATAGATAAAGTTTCTTTTGCTGAATATCCAAACATCTTATTTGCATCTCTTTGTAATTCAGTTAAATCATAAAGAGCTGGCGAATATTTTTTCTTGTTAGATTTTTTAACATCTATTATTTTTAAATCTTTATTTGTTATTTTTTTCTTTATGTTTTCAATTTTATCTTTGTTAAAAGTTGAAATAGAATTATTTCTATCATGCCAAGATAATTTTAAGTAACTTCCGTTTTTTTCAATTAAAATATCTAATGTATAGTAGTCTTTTGGTTTAAAATTTCTTATTTCATCTTCTCTTTTTAATATCATAGCTAAAGTTGGAGTCTGCACCCTACCACAAGACAGACTTGCATTGTATTTTGTTGTAAGTGCTCTAGTAGCATTTATCCCAACTATCCAATCTGCCTCAGCTCTTGCTATTGCTGAGTAATAAAGATTATTGTAATCTCTTCCATCTCTTAGTTTAGTGAAACCTTCTTTAATAGCTTTATCTGTACTTGAAGATATCCACAGACGCTTAATAGGCTTTTTAACATGTGCTTTTTCTATTATCCATCTAGCTACTAATTCACCTTCACGTCCAGCATCAGTAGCTATTACAATTTCGCTTACATCATTTCTATTTAATTGAGATTTTACTGTATTAAATTGTTTCGCGCTCTTCTTTATTACTACAGTTTTTAAGTCTCTTGGAAGTATAGGTAAATCGTTTATATCCCAAGATTTATATTTTTTATCGTAAGTTTCTGGATCTGCTAGTGTAACTAAATGACCTAGAGCCCATGTAACTATATATTTATTTCCTTCTATGTATCCATTTTTTTCGTTTTTACAGCCTAAAACCCTGGCAATATCTCTTCCAACTGACGGTTTTTCGGCCAAAACTAATATCTTTGCCATATTCTGTCCTTTCTACAAAGTTCATAAGTATATACTTTTATATAAAATTTTTCTTTTATTACTCTATATATTAACATTTTCTGAGTTATTTTGTATATATTTATACTTATAAGATTTTTATATAAAATATATACTTTTAATATATACTCAGTATATATTTTATATAAGTTTTTTAGTTTATATCTAATTTTATTTTAAGAACCCTTTTATAAATTTCATAATCTCTATCGCCAAAACATACAAACCAGACTTGGTCGATTTTATCTCCATGTTGTTTAAGCATATCTATTACTGCATCACAAGCAATATTTGTAGCTTCTTCTTTTGGATAACCATATATACCCGTACTTATAGCAGGAAACGCTATTGTTCTTAAATTATGTTCTATCAATATCTCTAATGATCTTTTATAACAAGAGTATAATAATTTATCTTCATTTGAATGACCGTCTTTATATATTGGACCGACTGTATGAATAACATATTTACATGGCAAATTATATCCTTTTGTTATTTTTGCATCACCAGTACTACATCCATGTAATGTTTCACATTCCTTTAATAATTCTCTTCCTGCGGCTCTGTGTATTGCCCCATCAACACCGCCACCTCCTAAAAGTGATCTATTTGCAGCATTTACTATAGCATCGACTTTTGCCTTTGTTATATCACCTTTTATTATCTCAATTTTTTCAATGATATATTTCATTGCAATCACCTCTTTTAACAATATTTTACTATATTATCACCTCAATTAAAAATTATTCATAAAAAAAAAGAAAAAAAACATCAAAATAAATGTTTAAATCATTTATCTTGATGTCTTAATGTGTGTTTTTAAGGGATAGAAAATTAAGCTACTCTATCTATTTTATCTGTTTTTTTATCTCCAGTAGATAAGAAATATGTTCCTATTCCTAAGAATAATATTCCACCTACCATGTTTCCTAATGTTACGAATAATAAGTTGTATGCCATTCCTGAAAGAGTTACTGAAGTAGCTCCTGATAATATACATACTGCGAAAGTTATCATATTTGCAATGCAGTGTTCAAATCCACTTGTAACAAAAGCAAATAAAGTTAAGAATAGTATTATTAATTTAGCTGTATCATCTTTTAATCTGTATGCAGCTAAAACTCCTGCACAAACTAATATGTTACATAAAATTCCTTTGAAGAATAATTGGTACGCCGCTACATCAATTTTACCTAATGCAGTGTATTCGAAATATTCAAGTGTAGTACCTTTAAATAATCCTGTTCCTAAGAATAAAAGTGCTATTAATATTGCTCCTATGAAGTTACCTAAATAACTATAACCTAAAACTTTAGCTCCATCTTTTACACTAGTTTCTTTGCTCATAGCCCCAACAGCCATAACCATATTGTTACTTGTAAATAACTCACTACCTAAAAGTATTATTAAACTAAGTGCTACTGAGAATGACATCCCAACAGCTATTTTAGTCATTGGTGAATGCACATCATGTAAATATCCACCTACTGTGAAAATTAGTATATCACCTAATCCAATGAATATACCTGCAAACATAGCTGATACTAAGTATCTTAATTTGTTTTGGTTTAAAAAGTCGATTTTATGTCTAGCTTTATGAGCTAACATATTTACTGTATCTTGGTTCATTGTTCCGTCTCCTCTAAAATTGATTTGTATAATTTCAAGCTTTTCTATTTTATCATAGTTTAATCTTATTTTTCAAATTTTTTTAATTAGTATTTTAATAGTCTATAATTTAGTTTATACAGTCTTATACTTTTTTATTAGCTACAAAAAAGGCTAACTTAAAATTAGATTTTTAAATTAACCTTTCCAAATTAAATTTATCTGTATTTTATATATAAATTGTTATTTTAGATGACTATCTTATTTGTCCCTCTCCAAATATGATGTACTTACTAGTTGTAAGCTCTTTAAGTCCCATTGGTCCTCTTGCATGAAGTTTTTGAGTACTTATACCTATTTCTCCACCAAATCCAAATTCTCCACCATCAGTAAATCTTGTAGAAGCATTTACATATACTGCTGCTGCATCTACTCTTTGTAAGAATTTTTGACTGTTTTTATAACTTTCAGTTACTATAGATTCAGAGTGACCTGTGTTGTATTTATTTATATGTTTAATCGCTTCGTCTACATCTTTTACAACTTTAACAGCTATTATTAATTCTAAGTATTCTTGATGCCATTCTGGTTCTTCTATAACTTTTATATCGTTTACTATAGCTTGAGCTTTTTCGCATCCTCTAACTTCAACACCATTTTCTCTTAATTCTTTTACTATCATTGGTAAAAATTCGTCTGCTACTTTTTCATGAACTAATAATTTTTCTGCTGCATTACAAACTCCTGGTCTTTGAACTTTAGCATTTAATACTATAGCTTTTGCCATTTCAAAATCAGCAGTTTCATCAACATAAATATGGCAATTTCCTGTTCCTGTTTCAATTACTGGCACTGTAGCATTTTGAACAACTGATTTTATAAGTCCTGCACCACCTCTTGGGATTAAAACGTCTATATAGTCGTTAAGTCTCATCATCTCAGTTGCAGTTTCTCTTGAAGTATCTTCTAGTAATTGTACACTATCTTCTGGTAAACCACTTCTTTTTATACCTTCTACTAATGCTTTTGCTACTGCTTTATTTGAATTTATCGCATCACTAGCACCCCTTAATATAACTGCATTTCCTGATTTTAAGCAAAGACCTG
>CAMEPL010000008.1 GCA_945931665.1 uncultured Clostridium sp.
ACCTATAATTATAAGTGTTAAACGTTTTTTAATCAATTTTATTAAATAGCATTTTTCAATTCTATTAGTGATTCCAATATTTTTTGTTTTTTCACTTTTATTTATATCATATAAACTCTATAATAGTAATAGAAACAAAATTGCTTTTCAAACTTGGTTGAGGGACTTCGAAAATAATATATACGGAGGTATAACCATGGATTTTGAAAAACTAAATGAATCAGTAGAAAGATTAATTCAAAACTTAGAATTTATTAAATCTTTAGAGGAAGAAGGCATCCCAATGAGCGATGACCACAGAGATATGATTCTAAGAAATATTGATTCAATAACAAATTTGGCTGACAATGATTATAAATCAGGATTATTTTTTGACATTAGATAGAAAAAAGCAGTTTGCATTTTTGATGCGAGCTGCTTTTTTGATTAATAAAAATAGTTATACCTTAAGCTTCTAAAAACTAATGATATTACTATTTTCATTATATAATAAACTTCCTATTTCATAGCTTCCTCAACAGCAACTGCAACGGCAACTGTAGCACCAACCATAGGGTTATTACCCATTCCGATAAGTCCCATCATTTCAACGTGAGCTGGAACTGATGAAGAACCTGCGAATTGTGCATCTGAGTGCATTCTTCCCATAGTATCTGTCATACCGTAAGAAGCTGGTCCTGCTGCCATGTTATCTGGGTGAAGTGTTCTACCAGTACCGCCACCAGAAGCAACTGAGAAGTATTTTTTACCTTGTTCGATACATTCTTTTTTGTATGTACCTGCAACTGGATGTTGGAATCTAGTTGGGTTAGTTGAGTTTCCTGTTATTGAAACGTCAACACCTTCTTTGTGCATTACTGCAACACCTTCTCTAACATCGTCACATCCATAACATCTAACCTTTGCTCTATCTCCTTTTGAGAAAGGTATTTCTTTTACTATTGTTAATTCACTTGTATAATAGTCAAATTTAGTTTGAACATAAGTGAATCCGTTTATTCTCGATATTATATAAGCTGCATCTTTTCCAAGACCGTTTAATATAACTCTTAGAGGCTCTTTTCTAACTTTGTTTGCTTTTTCAGCTATTTTTATTGCACCTTCTGCAGCAGCAAAAGATTCATGTCCTGCTAAGAATGCAAAACATTTAGTATCTTCTTCAAGTAACATTGCTCCTAAGTTACCATGTCCTAAACCAACTTTTCTGTTGTCAGCAACTGACCCTGGTATACAGAAAGCTTGTAATCCTTCCCCGATTGCAGTAGCTGCATCTGCTGCTCTTTTACATTCTTTTTTAATTGCTATAGCTGCCCCTAAAGTATATGCCCAGCATGCATTTTCAAAAGCTATAGCTTGAGTTTCTTTTACTATTTCATATGGGTCGAAACCTTTTGATTGACATAGTTCTCTACATTCTTCTATTGTCTTAAACCCATATTTCTCTAATACTACTTCTATTTGAGCGATTCTTCTTTCGTAACTTTCAAATAACGCCATTATTTCATCCCCCTTCTATTATTCATGTCTTGGGTTTATAAATTTAACCCCGTCTTCAAATCTTCCGTATGATGATTTAGCTTTTGCCAAAGCTTCATTAGCATCCATACCATCACTTATCATTTCCATCATTTTGCCAAGGTGAACGAATTCGTATCCGATTATTTCGCTGTTTTCATCTAATGCTAATCTAGTAACATAACCTTCTGCCATTTCTAAGTATCTTGGTCCTTTAGCTAAAGTTCCGTACATAGTCCCAACTTGAGATCTTAAACCTTTACCTAAATCTTCAAGACCAGCACCGATTGGAAGCCCTCCTTCAGAGAAAGCAGTTTGACTTCTACCATAAACTATTTGTAAGAATATTTCTCTCATAGCTGTGTTGATTGCATCACAAACTAAGTCAGTGTTTAATGCTTCTAATATAGTTTTTCCTGGAAGTATTTCAGATGCCATCGCTGCTGAGTGAGTCATTCCTGAACATCCGATTGTTTCTACTAATGCTTCTTGTATTATTCCGTCCTTAACATTTAAAGTTAATTTACATCCCCCTTGTTGAGGTGCGCACCATCCTATACCGTGAGTTAAACCTGATATGTCGCTGATTTCTTTAGCTTGTACCCATTTCCCCTCTTCTGGTATTGGAGCTGGACCATGGTTAGGTCCTTTAGTTATAGGGCACATATTATTTACTTCTGCTGAGTATATCATAAAATAAATTCCCTCCTTAAAAATAATTCGTCCCTTCTATTATAAATAAACTTCCAATATTTTCAAATAATTATTTTTTGCGACTATTTTTTCAAAATTTATTTTTGACATACTATTATTGGCATTAATATACGTTTTAGATATATGTAAAAGTTCTTTCTACAAATTAGGATATTCAGCTTTATTTTATTAATACATTTTTATTTTGTGAAAACCAAATTCATTTTCGTTATCTTGTATACAATATATGGAAATAGTGTATTTTAAAATTTTTATAATAAATGAACAGAAATTATACTTATTCATACCTTCTTAGCTAAATATAATTTTATATGCATTAAAAAAGTTAGCGCCTAACTCAGCACTAACTTTCTCTTAATTTATTCTATTGAGCCTTTAAATTTAAGTACTTTTACATAAGTTTTAATAGCATCCAACATGATGTCTTCGTTAAAATCAAATTTTAAACTGTGAAGTCCATTAACAAATCCCTTTTCCTCATTTCTAGCCCCTTGCATAAAGAAAAGCCCTGGCACTTCCCTTTGATAATAAGAGAAATCTTCTGATATCATAAGCGGTTCAGTTTTTGTTATTTTTTCTTTGCCAACTGCCTCCACAAATTCATTAAATAGATTTTCATCGTTATTTACTGCAATATATCCGTCTTCTATTTTCACATTTACCTTACAGTTGTATGCAATTTCAAATCCTTTTGCAAATTCAAAAAGTCTTCTCTTCATTGTGTCGTATATTTCTGGATTAAAACATCTCATAGTTCCTTCTAACTTAACATTTTCGGCAATTATATTTCTCACCGAACCTGCTGTCATCTTTCCAAATGTAAGGACTGCCCCCTCCATAGGATTTAAGTTTCTTGAAACTATACTCTGAATAGAATTTACGAAATTTGCCCCTATTACTATTCCGTCGATTGTATTTTGTGGAATAGCTCCATGACCACTTTTACCGATTATCTCAACATCTATTTCACCATTTTGCGCCATTAAATATCCAGCCTTGCATCCGATATATCCCTCTGGAAAATCTGGATGAATATGAAGTCCATACACCTCGTCTACGTTGTATTTTTTAAATATACCAGTTTTCATAAGTTGCTCTGCTCCACCTGTGTCTTCTTCTGCTGGTTGGAATACGAAAACAATATTGTCGTTTAAATTCTCTCTGTTGTCCACAATGTATTCTAAAAATCCTAAAAGAATACTCATATGTCCGTCATGACCACATAGGTGTTGAGCTCCATCTTCTGTTGGAAGTGCATCTATATCAGCTCTAAATGCTATAGTTTTTTTAGGATTTTTCCCCTTAATTATCCCGACTGTAGCAGTTTCTAACAGCGTTTCATATTCTATGCCTAGCTTTTCTAAATAATCTCTTATATATTTAGCTGTTTTGAATTCCACATGAGAAAGTTCTGCTATTTTATGCAGATTTGCTCTGTGTTGTTTTACTATTTTGTCTATATATGATATGTCTTTCATCTGATTATCCCCCCCGAATTTGACCTTATATTTAATCATTAAGTTTTCATACTTAAATTTGTATATAATATAATCGTTTAAATTTTTAGATAATTTTATTATATACATTTTCAATAAATTGTCCAATTATTTTAAAATTAGCTTTGCCAATATAGCCAACGACTTTTATTTACTTATCCATAAGATTTAAATAATTATAACCTTTTTGCAAACAAAAAAACTACATCCATATTCATATGAACACAGATGTAGCCAATTTATCTATTTATTAATTTTTTATTATTCTTCGTTATCGTCGAATTCTCCGCTTTCTTCGTATAATAAAGCGATTCCACCTTGAGCTGTTTCTTTGTATTTATCCATCATGTCTCTACCAGTTTCGTCCATTATTTTAACTATTTGGTCGAATTTAACGTGGTGAACACCATCAGATAATAATGCATAGTTAGCAGCATCTAACGCTCTTTGTGCTCCCATTGCATTTCTTTCTATACATGGTATTTGAACATATCCGTAAGCTGGGTCACAAGTCATACCTAAGTGATGCTCTAAACCTATTTCTGCAGCGTATTCTATTTTTCTAAGAGCTGCACCTTTCATGAATGCTGCCGCTGCTGCTGCCATTGCACAAGCAACACCAACTTCACCTTGACATCCTACTTCTGCACCTGAAACTGATGCATTTTTCTTAACAGATACACCTATTAAACCTGCAACAGCAAGAGCTTCTTCTACAGCTTCATCGTCGAATCCATAGAAATCTTGCATTGTGAATAATACCCCTGGTAATACACCAGCAGATCCACAAGTTGGAGCAGTAACTATTTCAAATCCTGATGCATTTTGCTCAGATACAGCTAAAGCGTATGCATAAAGCATTGAAGAAAGTTGTTTATTAACTTTGTATTGTCTGAAGAAGTTTCTAGCTCTTCTAGCTAATTTTAATTTTCCTGGAATAACATCTGTACATTTTAAACCATCGTTTAATGATTCTCTCATAGTTATTCTTATTTGTCTTAAGTAATCCATTATATCATCATCGTCGAATTCTTTTACGTAGTCAACGAAGTTTTTGTGGTTTTCTCTACACCATTCTATAATGTCTTCTATGTTGTCGTGTGGGTAAACACTTGCAGATGATTGTCCTCTTTTACCTTCTTCAGCTAAAGAACCTCCACCTATTGAGAATACAGTCCACTCGTCCATTACGTTTCCTGCTTCATCTAAAGCAACTAATTTCATTCCGTTAGTGTGGAATTCTTTTACTACTTCTGGTTCCCAAACTATTTCTACTTTTTTAGGTTCTAAAGTTTTTATTATTATATAGTCAGTTAAGTGACCTTTTCCTGTAGCTGCTAAACTTCCGTATAAGTGCGCTCTGAAGCTTGCTGCGTTAGGGTTTTTCTCGTTGAATATTCTTGCTGCTCTTTGTGGTCCCATAGTGTGTGAACTTGATGGTCCAGGACCTATTTTATAAAGCTCTTTTAATGATTCCATTAAATTTTCCTCCTAATAAAAAATTAATTATTTTCGTATATTAAACTTTTAATAATTTCTGATAATAACACTTTTATAGACTAACCGTATTTTATCAATTTTGATAAATTAATTATATCAGAAAATCATTATTCCAAACATTTTCCCAAGGCTTATTTTTATGATAAAGCTCTTTTTTTTTAATTTTTAAACACTTATATTAATAAGTATTTATTTGTTTCATAAAAAATCCTTACGCATACCATTATACATATTTCTATAAATAAATCATATACTTATTGTTAATTTCTATAATTTTACTTAGTTGGTAATTGTTTTAAAGCAAGATAACCTTTTCACTTTATTATTTTAACCCCAAAAATTTTTTCTACTATACTTTTTATTATTTTTTAAATTTTTAAACTTTTTATAATAATCCAGTTGATTTTTCTATAATTTTGTAATAACATTAATTCATAACAACTTATTAAAACTTAACAAAGAATTAACTAACCTAAGTAGAGGCGCAATGATTATTAGTAGGTAATAGGAGCTGACGAGTGTAGATAATTACTGAAAGGATGATTTGCCGAAGTTTATATCTTGGTGAAGATATATGCTGGGGTCATGTATAATATGCATGGGACTGTCACTTATCTAAGTGGGGGGCTACAGGTTTACTTTGATTTATGTTATCAACGTACAAAGTATTCCTTTGTACGTTTTTTAATATCAAAATCTACTTTTACAGTATCCTTTGGAATATATAACCTCCCCTTATTTTATATCTCTATTTGGGAAGTAATCATAATTAGATACGAAATACAATAAATTATATGAGGTGATATAAAATGAAAAAAGTTAATGTAGCAGTAGTTGGTGCTACTGGTATGGTAGGTAGAACTTTCTTAAAAGTCCTTGAAGAAAGACAATTTCCAATAGAAAATATATATTTTTTCTCTTCTAAAAAGTCTGCTGGCTCAACAATAACTTTCGCAGGAAAAGATTACGTAGTTGAAGAATTAACTGAGACTGCTTTTGATGGAAAAGATATTCAAATAGCACTATTCTCTGCTGGTGGAGCTACTAGTGAAAAATTTGCTCCAATAGCTGCATCAAAAGGAATAATAGTTGTAGACAATTCAGCTCAATGGAGAATGGATCCTGACGTACCACTTATAGTACCAGAAGTTAATCCAGAAGCTATAAAAGACATAAAAA
Organism: uncultured Clostridium sp.; assembly: GCA_945931665.1. GTDB lineage: Bacteria > Bacillota > Clostridia > Peptostreptococcales > Peptostreptococcaceae > Intestinibacter. Next base: position 6,405 of record CAMEPL010000008.1, read on the forward strand.
AAGGTATAATAGCTAATCCTAACTGCTCTACTATCCAAGCTATGGTTCCACTAAAACCTTTATATGAAAAATACGGTTTAAAAAGAATAGTATTCTCAACTTACCAAGCTGTTTCTGGTTCAGGAGTTAGAGGTGTTAAAGACTTAGAAGACGGAATTGCTGGAAAACCAAATCAATTCTATCCTCATCCAATAGCTTATAACTGTTTACCACATATAGATGTATTTATGGATAATGGTTATACAAAAGAAGAAATGAAAATGATAAACGAAACTAAAAAAATATTCAATGATGATAGCATAAAAGTTACTGCTACTACTGTTAGGGTTCCAGTTAGAGGCGCTCACAGTGAATCAATAAACGTTGAATTTAATAAACCATTCGAACTTGAAGATGTTGTTGAAGCAATCAAAAACGCTGAAGGTGTTGTATTAGTTGATAACCCAGCTAAAGACGAATACCCTCTTGCTGTAGATGCTGAAGGACATGACGAAGTTTTCGTTGGTAGAATAAGAAGAGACTTCAGTGTCGATAATGGAATCAACTTATGGGTAGTTGCTGACAATATAAGAAAGGGAGCTGCTACAAATGCAGTGCAAATAGCTGAATTATTAGTAAAAAATGATTTAGTTTAATCTGACAGAATAAATTATTATAGACTCTATAAAAATTAATGTTTAATGATTTAATAACTTATTAAACAAAGTATCAATTAAATAATTTTTTAAAATGATTATAATATAATGAATATATAAAAAAGGGGAGATATATATGATATTTACAGGTTCTGCAGTTGCATTAGTTACACCATTTAATGAAGATAACACACCAAATTTTGAAAAAATTAAAGAGTTAGTTGAATACCACATTGCTAACGGAACAGATGCCATAGTTGCTACTGGTACTACAGGAGAAGCTAGTACTATGACAGATGAAGAACAACTAGATGTTATTAAATGTATCGTCGATACAGTAAATAAAAGAATACCAGTTATAGCTGGTGCTAGTACAAATGATACTAGACATTCACTTAGTTTAGCAAAAGGTGCTCAAGATATGGGAGCTGATGCTTTATTAATAATCACGCCATATTACAACAAAGCTAATAGAACTGGTCTAAAAGCTCACTTCAAAGCAATAGCCGATGCTGTTGATTTACCAATAATTTTATACAACGTTCCTTCTAGAACAGGAGTTAATATAGCTCCAGATTTAGTTGCTGAACTAGCTAATGAATGTGAAAACATAGTAGCTATAAAAGAAGCTAGTGGTGACATAGCTCAAGTTGCTGAAGTTGCTAGATTAGTTCCAGACGATTTTGCTATATACTCTGGAAATGACGACTCTATCACTCCATTATTATCATTAGGTGGTAGCGGGGTTATATCTGTTTTAGCAAATGTTTGTCCACAACAAACTCACGATTTAGTTGCTAAATTCTTAGATGGCGATGTTAAAGGCTCTTGCAAAATACAATTAGACTTAAAAGCTCTTATCGATGCTTTATTTATAGAAGTAAATCCAGTTCCAGTAAAAACTGCAATGAATTTATTAGGATTTGATGTTGGTCACTTAAGATTACCACTTGGCGAAATGAATCCTAAAAACTTAGAAGTATTAAAACAAGAATTAATAAATGCTGGACTTGATGTAAAAGAAACTGCTGAACTTGGAGTAAAATAAATCGAAGCTTAGTTTAAACAAGGAAGAATCTGAAGCTAATTTAATTTGATTCTTCCTTTAAATAAATAAAACTTAATTAGGGGGTATAACATTGAAAGTTATAATAAATGGATACAGCGGGACAATGGGTCAAGTATTGACAAAATGTATAACAGATGATGAAGAAATGGAACTTGTTGCCGGTGTTAGTCCAAAACACCACGATGTTAATAATAAGTTTAACACTTACTCAAGTTTTGCTGAAGTAAAAGAAGATGCAGATGTGGTTATAGACTTCTCTAACCCACTTGCTCTAGACGGTATATTAGATTACTGTTTAAAAACAAAAACTCCTGTAGTTCTTGCTACTACTGGATATAACGATGAAGAAATGGAAAAAATTCACCAAGCTTCTAAACAAATTCCTGTCTTTTTATCATTCAACATGTCACTTGGAGTAAATATCTTACTTAAATTAGTAAAAGAAGCAGCTAAAAATTTAAATAATTTTGATATAGAAATAATTGAAAAACACCACAACAAAAAGGTCGACTCTCCTAGTGGTACAGCTGTAATGATTGCAAATGCTGTTAAAAAAGTCAGAGAACAATCTGAATTTATTTATGGAAGACATGGTCGTACAGGAAAAAGACAACAAAACGAAGTCGGTATCCATGCAGTAAGAGGCGGAACTATAGTTGGAGAACATAGTGCTATCTTTGCTGGAAACGACGAAATATTAGAAATAAATCACTCAGCTCGTTCTAAAAATGTATTTGCTGAAGGAGCTATAGCTGCAGCAAAATACTTAGTAAACCAAGAACCTGGTTTCTATAATATGGACGATATGTTAGGCTAAAATTTACATCAATATATTAATTAATATCAATGTAAATATATTTAACCTATACTTACACTAAGAATAATATAAAATTTTAAGGAGATTGAAATGTTAGATTTAAACGATGCTTATGCAATTGCAAAATATATAAAAGACGCAGAAAAACAAACACCAGTTAAAATTTATGTTTCTACTACTGCTGAGATAGCAAAATCTGAAAACTTCAAAGTTTTCGGAAACAACGGAGAATATACTTTAATAGGGGACTACAAAACTATAATGGATGCTATCGCTCCTATAAAAGATCAAATAACAGATATGTATGTTGAAAATACAGCTAGAAATTCTGCCATCCCAATGATAGATATGTTAAACATAGATGCTAGAATCGAGCCAGGCGCTATAATAAGAGACATGGTTACAATAGAAAAAAATGCTGTTGTAATGATGGGTGCTGTTATAAATATCGGTGCTGTTATAGGCGAAGGTACTATGGTAGATATGAACGCTGTTGTCGGCGCTAGAGGAATATTAGGTAAAAACGTACACCTAGGCGCTTGCTCAGTTGTTGCAGGTGTTCTTGAACCACCTTCAGCAACTCCAGTTATAGTTGAAGATGACGTTGTTATCGGAGCTAACTGTGTAATCCTAGAAGGCGTAAGAATCGGTAAAGGTGCAGTCGTAGCTGCTGGTTCAGTAGTTACAAAAGACGTTGAACCAGGCGCTGTTGTTGCAGGTTCACCAGCTAAAGTAGTTAAAATGAAAGACGAAAAAACTGCTGGTAAAACTCAATTAATGGACGACTTAAGAGGATAGTTAATAAAAAAAGGAGTATTGAAAGCAAATTGCTTTCGATACTCCTTTTTATTATCTAGCTATTTTCCCAACACCTTCATACATTAATCTTTCAACATCACTAAGTTCTACTAAGTTAGCATCTCCTAGGATACTGTGTTTTAATGCAGATGCACATGTTGCAAATTCACAAACATATTTAGGGTCTTTATTATTTATTATAGAATAGATTATACCAGCGCTTAGAGCGTCTCCTCCACCTACTCTATCAACTATACTATCTATATTTATTTTATTAGATAAGTATAATATTCCATCAGTGTAATAATTACATTGTAATTTATTTACTGAAGAAGATTCTATATCTCTATGTGATGAGAATATATGTTTAATATTTGGATAAGTTTTTGATATCTCATCATAGTAGTATTTTAATTTTTCGTGTTTATCTTCTAATTCACAATTCATAAGTAGTATATTTTCAGCATCTAATATACCTGCAGATAATATGTCTACATATGGTAAGACTTTTAAAGTAGCTTCTCTTGCTTCTTCTAATGTCCATAATTTTGCTCTGTAGTTTGAGTCATAACTTACCATTATGTTATGCTCTTTACAGTATTCTAACATTTGCATTAATAACTCTCTAAGGTCATTTGAAAGTGCTAATGTTATACCTGAGAAATGGAATACATCTACATCTTCTAAAGCTTTAGCTATATCGATATCTCCTATTTTCATATTGCAGAAAGCTGAGTTATCTCTATCATATATAACTTTAGATGATCTTATACCACTTCCTACTTGAAGATAGTATATACCTGTTCTGTGTTCTGATAAAGTTACGAAATCTGTGTCTATGTCGTAACTTCTAAGATATCTAAGTATACTTTTACCGATATCATCATTTGAAACAGAAGTTATCATTTTTGTATCTATTCCAAAATGTGATAGAGAAATAAGTACGTTTGCTTCTCCTCCACCATAATTTACATTAAATCTATCACTTTGTAAAATCATCTTTCCTACATCTGTAGAAAGTCTAAGCATTATTTCTCCAAAACCAGCAACTTTCATATTAGCAACCTCTAGCTTCGTGTAATTTAGCCATGTATTGTTCACATATAGCAGTTATTTCGTCGAATTTACCTTCTTCTCCAAGTTTGTTTAATTCTCCACCTATTCCTACTGCATCAACACCAGCTTTTATCCAAGAATCTAAATTATCTATATTAACTCCACCAGTTACCATTATGTTAGCATATGGAAGTGGCCCTTTTATAGCTTTAACGTATCCTTGTCCGAATGCACTACCTGGGAATAATTTTACGAAATCAACACCAGCTTCATGAGCAGCTATTATTTCGTTTATAGTCATTATACCTGGTAAGTATGGAACTTTGTATCTGTTACATATTTTTGCAGTTTCTAAATCGAAAGCTGGTGATACTATGTATTTTGCTCCAGCTAACATAGCTGCTCTAGCAGTTTCAGCATCTAAAACTGTCCCAGCACCTATTACTACATCATCTTGTCCTTCATATATTTCGCTTAATTCTTTTATTATATCGTTAGCAAATTTGTTTGTATAAGTTACTTCTAAAGCTTTAACTCCACCTTTAACGCAAGCTTTTGATATTTCAACACCAACTTCTTTAGAGTTTCCACGAACTACTGCTACTACACCACATTCTTTTAATGCTCTTAATGTATTTATTTTTATCATAATTATTCTCCCTTGGTTTGTAATTTAATATATAACATATGTACCGCCATCTATGAGATGGCGATATTTCTAATTTCCCAAATAAAAAAACTGTATTTTAATATAAATCTGGCAACTATACTAGAATCCGAAATAGTTTAATGCGTTGTCATGAGATATATTTTTTATCATTCTTTCTAAGACTTTGTCGTCGTTTGGATATTCACCGTTAGCTACCCATCCCCCAATTAACTCACACATGATTCTTCTGAAGTACTCATGTCTAGTGTATGATAAGAAACTTCTTGAGTCAGTTAACATACCTATGAAGTTTCCTAATAGACCTAAGTTTCCTAAAGAAGTCATTTGTTCTATCATTCCAGTTTTGTGATCGTTGAACCACCAAGCTGAACCTTGTTGTATTTTTCCGCAAACTCCAGCTTCTTGGAAGCATCCTATTAATGTTCCTATAGCTGCATTATCAACTGGATTTAAGCTGTATAATATAGTTTTTGGCAATTTGTCTTCTTTGTTTAAAGCGTCTAAATAAGATGCTAATTGATCGATTGATACTCTGTTGTATATACCATCGAATCCTGTATCTACCCCTAATTTGTTGAACATTTTTGTATTATTATCTCTTGTAACACCGAAGTGTAATTGCATAGCCCATCCTAAACGGCTATATTCTGCACCACAGTATAACATACAAGCAGTTTTGTATTGTAATTCTTCAGTTTCTGTAAGAGTTTCACCAGCAAGACGTTTTTTAAGTATAGCGTCTACTGTAGCTTCATCAGCTTCTACATAAGGTATGTATAATAGACCGTGGTCACTTATTTTACACCCTACTTCGTTGAAGAATTCTATACGGTTAGTTATAGCTTGTTTCCAAGTATCAAAAGAGTTTACTTCTATACCACTTACTTCTGATAATTTTGCTATATAATCAACAAAGTCAACTTTTTCTATAGCTATAGCTTTGTCCGGTCTCCAAGTTGGAAGAACTTTTATATCAAAAGTTTCATCTTCTTTTATAGCTATATGCCATTTTAAGTCATCTATTGGATCATCTGTAGTACATATTAATTCAACGTTAGAATCTTTCATTATACTTCTAGCAGACATAGTTTTTAATTTTTCGTTACATATATTCCAAACTTCTTCTGCAGTTTCTCCATTTAAAGCTCCATAATATCCGAAGTATCTTTGTAATTCTAAATGACTCCAGTGATAAAGAGGGTTTCCTATTGCTTTTTCTAAAGTTTCAGCCCATTTTTGGAACTTTTCTCTATCAGTAGCATCCCCAGTTATATATTTTTCCTCAACACCATTTGAACGCATTTGTCTCCATTTATAGTGATCTCCACCTAACCATACTTGAGTTATGTTTTCGAATTTTTTATCTTCTGCTATCTCTTGTGGGTTTATGTGGCAGTGATAATCTATTATTGGCATATTGCTTGAATAGTCATGATATAATTTTTTAGATATTTCATTTGATAAAAGAAAATCTTTATCCATAAAGTTTTTCATAATGTATCTCCTCTGTCTGTAATTTATATTTTTAATTCGTATTTATACTATATCCCTAAAGCTTCTTCAAATTCTTTTATTAATTGAGCTTGGTAAGCATCGTCGAATTCACCAGTAAATAATTTTTGGCTAGCTTCTTCTTTTAATCTCTTCCAGCTGAATGCTTCTTTGTTAACTATTATTGGATAGAATCTTACTCCATTGTCTAAAGCAGCTTTTTTATCCCCAGGTGCATCACCAACCATAAGAACTTTATCTTTGTCATATCCTTTTGTAAGAAGTTGTTCTATACAGTATGCTTTTGAACCAGCCTCTTGACAAAGTAATACTCTACAACAATCTTTTATTTCGTGTTTTGTCCACTCATGTTCAACAGCTTGACCATTTGCAGAAGAAACAGCAGTTAAGTCAGCATGTTTGCATAATTCATCCATAGTGTCTTTAACATTTTCGAAAGGCATATCATCATCTTGAGCTGCAACTATTGATAAGTTAACATGTATACTCCATAATAATGCTCTTTCCATACAGTCATTGCTTTTTTCTTGGCATTTTTCAAGTAAAGCAGGATTTGATAATTGTGGTGCAGTTTCTACCCAGTTTTCAAATTCTTCTAAACCATCAAATTTTATACCTTTACGATTGCTCATTTCTCTAACAGCCATCGCTAAACCTTTAAAACGGTTTATTCCTCTAGTTCCTGTGAATAAGTTTATTTCATTCCAGTATTCTAAAGCTTCTTCTTTATATTCTTCTAAACCATATGATTTTACGAATTCTGGTCCAAATGAATTAAAATGTTTTGAATTCATTGTATCCATCGCACAACCATCTGAATCTATACATATTAAAAAGTCTTTTTCTTTGTTGTAATTAAAGTATCCCATGTCTGCTCCTTTATATCAAATTAGGATGTAGCACAAAGCTACACCCTAAGGTATTTTATTTATATTGAATGTGCTATTTATATAATTTCTAAAATTAGAAACGAGTATCTCCAAATCCGCAGAATGCATCTACTGGACTTATACCTTTAAATTCTGAATTTCCTACAAGTTTTTCAACTAATGCTTCTAATGTTTGTTGGTTATCATCATAAGTATTTATATAAGTTTTAACTTGTGGTACATCTGCTAAGTGGAATGGACACTTAACTGAAACGAATATTGTTGGTATTTCGTTTACGTAGAATGGTATATCTGGAGTACCTTTACTTGGTGGCCATTGTAATCTTTGGTCAACACTTGCGTTAACATTAGCTATATTGATTATTAAATCATATTTGCTTGTTAATTCAGCTATTGGTCTCTTACCAGCATATACGTTTCCTAAAGCTTGAGCCATTTCTTCTTTTGGAAGTTTCATTATTTTGTCTATTGGAGATTCCCATATTTCTACGTCGAATCCTTTAGCTTCTAATAGTTCTTTAACTATATCGATTGGTTTCTTTTTAGCTCCACCCATTATTTCTATGAATTTACCGAATCCACCGTCGAATCCTTTAGCTTCAACAAGTAAAACTCTCTTAGTTTTTTCTGGTGCTATTGGTAATACATCTTGAGTGTTTTTAACTAAAGTTATAGCTTTGTCAGAAACTTCTTTAGCTATAGCTTTATTTTCTTCTAAACCTATTTTAGCCATTGCAACTTCTTTTTCTGGAAGTATTTCTGTTTTAGCTTTTTTGTGAAGACCTAAAGCAGCTTTTGTTCCTAATATTCTAGTTAAAGCTTCTTCTAATCTTTCATCAGTTATTATTCCGTTTTTGTATCCATCCATCATCCATTGGAAGTCTTCGTCTGGATCGTTGAAGAATAAGAATAAGTCAGAACCAGCAGCTATAGCAGTTGGTAACATTTCGCTACGTTTCATAGCTGAAGTCATAGCAACCATGTGAGAAGCATCTGTTACAACTAAACCGTTGAAGTTCATTTTTCCTCTTAATAAGTCAGTTAATATATATTTACTTAATGTAGCAGGCATATATATTTCTTGAGTAGTTGCTTCTGGGTTGAAGTATTTAACGTACTCTGGTAATGCTATATGACCAGCCATTATTGATGGAAGACCAGCTTCGAATAATCCGCTGTATACTCTACCAAATGTAGCATCCCACTCTTCTACTGATAAAGAGTTTGGAGCGAAAGATAAATGTTGATCTCTTTCATCTATACCATCTCCAGGGAAGTGTTTAGCAGCAGGAGCTATTCCGCTTTCCATTATACCTCTCATATATTCAAGAGATAATTCTAAAGTTTGCTCAACATCAGCTGACCAAGTTCTTGTAGATATTATTGGGTTTCTCCAGTTTCTGTTTATATCAACTATTGGAGCGAAACTCCAGTTACATCCTATAGCAGCAGCTTCTACACCAGATACTCTACCCATTTCGTAAGCGTATTTTTTATCGTTAGTTGCAGCTATTTTAACTTCATTTCCTACATAAGTACCATCTGTACAAGCTCCGTTACCACCCATTTCAGTGTTAGCAGCTATTAATAGAGGTATTTTACTGTTTTCTTGAAGTATTTTATTTTGTTCATATACTTCTTCAGCTTTTCCTGGGTTGTAACGAACACCACCTATGTGGTAGTTATCAAGAACGCTTTTTAAATATTCTTCGTCCCTGCTTGCCCCCATGTTTATAAATAATTGACCTATTTTTTCTTCTAAAGTCATTGATTTTATAGTCTCTTCAACCCATTTTACACCTTCATCATCAAGGTTATAAGGTTGTTTTCTTAAATCTACATTTATCATATGTCCTATACTCCTTATAATATATCTATATCATCATTTAGCCTTTATACGGTTTGATATTTAAATTCTTCAATATCAAAACCATATAAAGAACTATCTTATTTTCTAAATTATATTTCTATATCTTTATATCTTAAACACCTGAGTATGCTGCAAAAGCACCATCTACTGGTATTACAGTTCCGTTTACGAATCCTGAAGCTTCTTCGCAAGTTAAGAATAATAAAGAACCTATTAATTCTTCTAATTCACCGAAACGACCCATTGGAGTTCCAGCTAATATTTTTTCAGTTCTTGCAGTTGGAGTTCCATCTTCGTTCCATAATAATTTTTCATTTTGTTTAGTTGAGAAGAATCCTGGCGCTATACCATTGCAACGTATACCAACTTTTGAGAAGTGAACTGCTAACCATTGAGTAAAGTTAGATATAGCAGATTTAGCTCCACTGTATGCTGGTATTTTTGTAAGTGGTGAATAAGCATTCATTGAAGATATGTTTATTATACTTGCACCTTTTTTGTTCATCATATCCATAGCGAAAACTTGAGTAGGTATTAATGTACCCATGAAGTTTAAGTTGAATACGAAAGATACTCCTTGAGGATCTAAATCAAAGAAAGTTTTCATTTCATTTAAATGCTCTGGCATGAAGTATTCATCATCAGTTGTAGCTTTTGGATTATTTCCACCAGCTCCGTTTATTAATATATCGCAAGTTCCGAAGTCTTTTAATATTTCAGCTCTTGCAGCTTCACAACTATCTTTTTCTAAAACGTTACATTTGTAACCTTTAGCTTTGTATCCTTTAGCAACTATTTCATCAGCGTATTTTTTAGCTGCTTCTTCGTTTAAGTCAAGTAAAGCAACTTTTGCTCCACACATAGCCATTGCTTCAGCGAAAGCAGAACATATTAATCCACCTGCACCTGTTATAACAACAACTTTATCGTTTAAATCTATTTGAAAAGGTAATTTCATTTTTAATTCCTCCGTAAAAATCTTTTTAGTTTAGTTTTAGTTTAAATATTCGTTTAAAAATTTCTGTTTAAAAGTTTAATAAATTTACTAGTTCTTATTTGCTAGCTTTTTCTATTGCTTCCCATAAACCGTTTAAGTAAGTAGCACCTAACGCTCTATCGTATAAACCATATCCAGCTCTACCAGTTTCTCCCCATATCATTCTTCCGTGGTCTGGTCTTATGTATCCTCTGAATCCATTATCATATAATGCTTTCATTATTGCGTACATATCTAAGCTTCCGCAAGAAGATAAGTGAGCTCTTTCTTCAAATCCGTTGTCTAATACTTGTACGTTTCTCATGTGAACGAAGTGTATTCTTCCCATAGCTGCATATTTAGCTGCCATTTTAGCAACGTCGTTTTTATTTGAGCATCCTAATGAACCTGCACATAAAGTTATACCATTGTGTTTGTCATCAACTAATTTTAAGAATCTGTCTAAGTTTTCTTCACAAGTTATTATTCTTGGTAATCCGAATATACTCCAGCATGGATCGTCTTCATGTATAGCCATGTTTACGTCACATTCAGCAGCAACTGGTATTATTTTTTCTAAGAAATATTGTAAGTTATTCCATAGGTCATCTTCGCTCATTGCATTGTATTCAGCAACTACGCTTTTTAATTCTTCTCTAGTGTAAGAAGCATCCCAACCTGGAAGTGTTAAATCACTGTCACTTTCTAATGGGTTAACTTTATCAACTTGTTCTTGATAGTAAACTAATGAAGTTGAACCATCTTCTAATTCATGGTCTAATTGAGTTCTTGTCCAGTCAAATACTGGCATGAAGTTGTAGCATATACATTTAACTCCAGCTTCAGCAACTCTTCTTATGTTTTCACAATAGTTTTCTATGTATTTATCTCTGCTTGGTTTACCAAGTTTGATATCTTCGTGTACTGGTATACTTTCGATTACATCGAAGTTTAATCCAGCATCTTCTACTTGTTTTTTTAATGTAGCAATTGATTCTCTGCTCCATACTTCACCAACTGGAACATCGTAAACTGCTGTTACTATTGAGTCCATGCCTGGTATTTGTCTAATATTTTGTAATGTTACTTTGTCGTCTTCTCCATACCAACGAAATGATAATTTCATAAAATTCTCCTAACCTTCTCTTTAAATTTTCTGTATTTTCTGTATTTTATTTTAACATCTAATAGCTAGTACCTCCCCTTAGGGATAGTACTAGCTCTCAGATAGTGTTAACTAATTCAATAATTTATTTTTATGTTAATATATTGCTTATTTCTAGTTGTTAGCTCTTTTTTCTGCTAATATTCTTCCATTTTCAGCTATAACTTTTTTGCTTAAAGGATAACCTAATAACATTATTAAAGCTACTATTCCATAACATACTGCTGGGAATAATGTTGATAATGCATATATACCGTCTAGAACTTGTGTTGTTTGTTCTTGAACTGCTGCATTGAATCCTATGAATGCTAATGCATATCCACCAAGACCACCAGCTAATGCTTGTCCTATTTTTCTAGAGAATGAATAAACTCCGTATATAACACCGTCATTTCTTTCCCCGAATTTAACTTCATTGTAGTCTATAACATCTGTTATATGTGCCCATATATACATGTTGAATCCTGTTACTCCTATACCTGCTATAACATACATTCCTATGAATATCCATGGATTTGTAACTTTCATGAAGTATACTATTCCATAAGCTGCTGCTGCTAAGAACATCCCAAATACTGAGAATTCTTTTTTACCAAATTTGCTTGCTATTACTCCAGACATTGCAGCTAATCCTAAACTTAATGGTAAACCTACCATATTAAATAATGATAATGCATTTATATCTTTAAAGTAATTTGCAAATAAGTATTGGTTCATTGTTTGACCCATAAATTGGCTAAGTAATAATACTATTGCAGCCCCTATTATTGCTAATAAAGCTCTATTTGAAACTATAGTTTTGAATGATTTTATTAAAGAAGTTTTTTCTTCAGTTTGAGCTGGTTCTAACTTAATACGTTCAGTTGTGAACATATAACAAACTGCATAACATATTAATGCAAATACAGAGAATATTCCTGCTACTAAAGTGAATTTTCCACCGTCAATTATTTGGTTACCATTTGCATCTGCCATATATATAAGTTGAGGTACTACTGCACCTATTATTATTGATGCAAAGTTAGCTCCTAAACTTCTCCAAGTTGAAAGAGCAGCTCTTTCTTCTGGTACATCTGTCATAGCTGATGCCATTGATCCATAAGGTATATTGATTGCTGTATAACATAATGATCCCCATAATATGTAAGTTGCGAACATTACTACTACTTTAACTGTCATTGAAGCTCCAGCTAAACTTGATTGATACATTAAGAAACTTGCTAAGGCAACTGGCCCTGCCATTCTCTTAATCCATGGTCTAAATTTACCATCTTTTGTTGCTTTTGATTTGTCTACTATACGTCCCATTGTTACATCTGTGAACGCATCTAAACATCTTGATACTAAGAATAAAGTTCCTACTAATGATGGACTAACTCCCCAAACATTTGTATAAAATACCATTAAGTACATACTTGCAAATATAAACGTAAAATCGTTTCCTAAGTCCCCGCATAAGTACCCTAATTTGTCTTTAATCCCAAAAGGTTTTACTGATTTGTTTTCTTGTCTTACTTGTTCTTGTCGTAATTCCATGTCAATGCCCCCCATCGATTTTTTGAGTGTTTTACTTGTGTGTTATTTTGATTTCGTTTTTGCCAGTCACTAATGATATTTTTTAGTTCATAGTTTTTCATCCATTGTATCTTTTCATCTTTATTATCTCTATATCATTTAGTAACTGTTTTTTATATTTGTTATTATTTTGTATGATTCCGTTTTCTTGAATCAGCTCTCAATCGATTGTGTTATTTTAATAACAAACTTATAGTAACATACCTGTATACAAGTTGTAAATACCATTTTTTTGTTTTTTTATGTTTTTTTATAAATAATAGTTTATTTTTTAACAATTACATCCGTGAAAGCATTGTCCCTATTGGATTTCCTCTTTTTAAGAATCTATAATTTTTTTTTTATATTTTTTTATAAGTTTGCATACTTTTCCATTTACTCGTATACAAGATTGCGTTTTACCCTGCATTTTCATATTATTTTCCCTGCCATAATATGTAAAAATAGACCATTTTTATGTTTAAGAAAACTTTTTCTCAAAAGTATTGTAATTGTTATTTTCATATCAAAACCTAATTTAAAGTAGAAAATTCAGTGCAATAATTTTTTTTATAACAAACTTATTAATATATATATTTTTGAAATATACTATTACACTATAACTAAAAAATCTGCTAAATAAATTCTATAAGTCTATTAAATTCAGTATTTTACTTATTCTAGCATTTCTAACCGCATTGACATTATATCTTTAAATATGCTAGAATCTCGAGAGGGTATTTTTAAGTATCTAAAATCAAAAACTAAAAAATAAACAATAAAACAACATAGGGGTACAGTTAGATGAAATTAAAAAAAGGCAATGCTTCATCAAATATTGTTTATGATGGCTTAAAATCAGAAATATTAAGTCTTAGATTAGCTCCAGGAATCGCTATAAGCGAAACAGATATAGCTTCAAAGTTTAATGTATCTCGTACGCCAGTTCGTGACGCATTCAAAGCTCTATCTAATGAAGGACTACTTGAGGTGAAACCTCATGTAGGTACTTTTGTATCATTAATGGATATAAACCAAATTTCAGATGTTCTTTATGTACGTAAGGTCGTTGAACTATCTATCTTAAAAGATCTTACCATGACGCTTACAGAATCTGATGAACTTAAACTAGAGTTTAATCTAAATGAACAAAAATTATTCTTACAAGGTGCTGCTGAAAACGAAAACTCAGTAAATGATTTTATAAAATACGATAATAACTTCCATAGATTAATTTTCCGTATTGCAGGAAAAGAAAACATCTGGAATATGGTTCTTGGAATAAATCATCATTACGAGAGATTTCGTTCTTTAGTAAATTTACAGGGGGAAAACAACATTCAACATCTATACGAAGAACATCGTATGATTTTTGAGGCACTTACTAAGAAAGATATACAAGCATTAGAAACAATCTTTAACAAACATATATACGACGGTTTTAAAAATAGCTCAACCATGTTAGTAAAATACTCTGACTATTTTGTCAACTGTCAAGATTAATAGGGTCAAACTTATGGAATGAGATAAATTTATATTTATTTCGTTCCTTTTTTCTTTATAACTTTCTTCATTTCTAAGATTTACAACCATTTCAATTGCATAAGTTATTAAAATCTACTACTCTAAAAGTAAATACAGTCATCTAGGATTGTCATTATATAATGATATACAAGGAGAATATTTATATGACTAACCAAAAATCAAATTATGAAATTCAAACACAAAAAGCTTTAATACTCTTTCCTAAATGGAATCATGAAAAAATCGCCAAAAAATTCAATTTAGAGTTAGATGAACACTATCTTTATATCAATTTTATAGGTCAAAAGTATCGCTTAAATAGACAAAATGGAAGTATCCAATATTTATCTAAAAATAATACTTATATAAATGCGACCTATAATGAAGTTATGTCTATTTTAGACTTATTTGATTATTCAAAAGAACATTTGCATTTATCTGGTAATTGGTGCACTCCCAATAGTTTAAAAGGAGTTGTCAATGTAGGTAATGTTGGTGGAAAGAATACTATGTTTAAAAAATACGAAACTCTATTTTCCAACAATATAAATCTTTTATCTAAAGCATGTGAGAAATTAGGTGGTCAAAAAATAAATGAAGCAGACGTTGGATATATAATAAATATATTCGATTTCCTACCAGTCAAATTTCTATTTTTTGAAGAAGATTGTGACTTTCCACCTGAAATTAAGTTTTTATGGGATGAAAATGTTCTAGATTATATACGATTTGAAACAACATTCTTTGCATTTTCTCACCTTCTTCATAGAATTGCTGAAGTTATAGAAGGTGAAATATAATTTCCTATATGTTATAAAAAAAAGAGTATAAAATAATTTTATATATTTTATACTCTTTTTATTTTATATATTAACTTTTATCTTTATAGTTTTATTCCACAACATGGACAGAATGTTGAAGTACTATCTATTTCTGATAAACATCTTTCACATGTCATATATTCAGTATTATCAACTGGAAGTTCAACCTTTTTACCACAAGCTCCACAGAATCTATCTTCTGGATTTAAAGATGCTCCACAACTACATTTAATACCTTCTAACCCTTTTTTATGATTATGTATCTTAACTTTTGCGTCATATATTACATGATCAAATCCTATTATAGGTTCACATATTTGATCTATTTCTTCATTATCAAGTAACCCTTCTCTAACTTTTTGATATACTAATATACCTAAGTTTAAAAGAGCTTCCTCTTTTCTTAAATTTGCATCCTCTACTGATTTATTTAATCTATCTATTTCTTTCATTATTTCTTGTCTAGTAGCCATAACTCATTTTCTCCTCTATTTTAGTTTTCAATTTTCTTAGTTTTATATCCTATATACATAAATACCGTACTAAATATAAACACAGTTATAATAGTCACAAATAAATTAGTTCCTATCACAAGATTAAATTTATCTGATGAATCTGAACTATCCATCCCAGGTATAGATCCGTTTATTGTTATTGTTGAGAAATATGATATTAATCCCATTACAGTCGTATAACATATACTATAAATACCTATTATATTGTGATTATATTCACCATGTCTTTTCTTTATCATTCTACCAATCATTATAAGTGTTGCAATTGGTATTAAAATTAATAATATGTATAGTCCTTCACCTTGGTCAACTAATGAGAATATACTCATAGACATAGTTGCAAATTTTAGACTTATAAGATGAGACATAAGTAGCGTCCATGAACTTGCTATCAATCCAATAATAACTATATATACAAACCATATTGCATTCATTTTATCAGCACTAAATCCAAACATCTCAAGGTAGTCAATTAAAGATCCATATAAATAGTTACTTCCTATCATATCTTCAATAGCATATAATATATCCGTAAATGAACCTAATTTTATATATGTCCATGCTATAATTACTATTGTAGTTACAAGTAATATAGTTCCTAAAGTAAATAGGTTCTTTTTAAATATATTAGATAATGTGCCTATATTTCTAGAGTTTTCTTTTTCTAATGCTAGTATATTGGCAATAAATGATATTATAAATCCATTTATAAATGCACTAAATACTCCAATATAAACTTTAATATTTATAAATGAATCCATTGATTCAGTTTGTCTTGCAAATAAAGATATCACCATTGAAATTATTGCATATACAAAAGCACATAATACTGCTGTTGGAAGTGATTTAACTTCTCTTTTACCGTATATCATTCTTGTTGCTAAGTATATAATACATCCCGTAATTATCGGTGTAATAATTATTCTAGCAGCTATTCCTATATTTACAGAGTTTAGTAACCCACTCATCACTATTTTAGATCCATTCATAGATGCTAATCCAAATAGAATTTGTTTAAAATAAGATATTTCCATTGAACCATCTTTAAATAATCCACTTACTAAAGATCTACCAAATTGCAACTGTGCCAATATACAAATAATCATTATAACTATTGATATAGCTGCCGTTTTTAATGCTGTACTTATATTATTTGTAATAAATGATACATAGTCAAAGCTTCTTAATTCATTTATTGCGTTACTTAAGAATCCTGGTAAATCCCCAAACATATTTTTTGCATCTTGTGCTACAGCACCTGTTGCTGCGTTTATTGAATCTAAATTTAAATTATTAATTCTATCATTGTTTTGATAATTATCACCAGTTCTTCTACTAGTTTTTGCCTTTATTTCCTTTACTACTTGACTTAATAATTTACCACATCCCGGGCAGTAAGTTTGGTTTGACTTTGTTTCATGCCCACACACATCACAATAGTCATTTTGATTTTCCTTAAACATCAACTTTCTTTGGAAAGTAGATAATTCATTACCTTCATTACCGCAATAATTACAGTAATCTTCGTTGTGCTTTCCGCACCTTTCACATAATACCATATATATTCTCCTTTTTAATTTTTTAGCTTATAACTCTCCCTATTTTATTAAATTAATATAATTTACGGTAATTGATTAATAATCCATATACTATTTCACATCATTTATATAATCAATTACTCTATAAGCTGTCCCTGTTGTATACCATCTTACGGAATCTTTCCTAATTCCGCCTTGTGGGTATTTGTTTTTATTCTTAGAATGTATAATCTTTCCGTCTCCTATATAAATGACAACATGTCTAGTAGTAAATATCAAATCACCTGGTTGAAGTTCTCCCCTAACCTTGTATTTTTTGAGTACTTCTTGTTGTTGACTTGTTGAATAACCTATATTTACTCCTGATGCTTGTTTATAAGTCCAATATGTAAGACCTGAACAATCAAACCCTTGAATACCTATGTAATCCTCTTTGTCCAATGGATAGTAACTCTCTCCATAGCACTTTAAAAGTTCGTTGTATCTTTCTTCTGTTATTATCTCTCCCTTTCCACCCCAGACATATTGTGTCCCGAGTCTTTTCTTTGAAAGTGATATAACTTTTTCTATTATCTTTTTATCTTCATCACTCATATTGTCCCATTCATGTTCATAGTCCACTTTCACATTACCTTTCTGAATCCAGTTAATCCCGATATCCGCTATCTTCTTGAAACTATATACGCACAAAATAATAATGCTTACTAAAATTAAAATATTCTTCAATCTTTTTCTTCTATTTCTGCTCATCAAACTTACCTTCTTTCATAAACTAAATTTATATTATGATGTACTGTTTGATACATAAAATAAACTTTCTTAATTTAGCATATATTTTTATCGTATTTATGCAGTTCATTCTCTACACTTACATAAGCTGTAGATACAACTAAGGCTAAGTATAGTGAAGCTGTCATCGCACATATAGCTCCACATAATATGTAATGTTTCACTATAAAAATTAAACTTAAAATTTGTATACTTTCAGCTAATAACCAGAAAATTAGTATTGCTATTATATTTCTAAAAAAGCTTTTCAAAGAACTTAACATAGATACTTCCCTATCGTTTTTAGCAAAACTAAATATTCTATATCCTAATAAATATATTGATATAGAAAGTATTATGCTTAAAGATAGATACATTATCCCTGCTCTTGCTAATGCAAATTCATTTGTTCTTCCAATTATATTGTAAAATGATAACTTAAAATTTCTAATAACCAATATATCAATTAATTTAGATACCATAACTATTGCTATAAAAGTTATAATCCATGTTATTAAATCTTTTAAAATATACTTTTTAGCTTTTTCACTTTCTGATTTTGTCAATAAAATCTTTATAGTTAACATTAAGATGATTATAGTTTTTATAATCTCAATCATAGAACAGAAATATGGTATATTCCCGCTTTCTATTTTCATTTCAGACACTGCACATGCTGAAAAAATAAATAAAGAAATTGCGCCTAATAATAATGATAATAAAATAAATCCAACTGTGTCCAATTTCTTTTTATATAGATTTTTGCTCAATACCCCTATACTTTTAATTATTGTAGTTTGACCAAGAAAATTCACTATTCTTCTTCCCTTTTGATTTATAAATATCAATTCTATAATTTTCAATAATTATATATTTATATCTATATTTAAAAATACTTCCCTTTTTCGCAAAATCCAACCACGATTATATCATATGTTTATTAGCGAAATTTGTCGAAATATATACTAAAACACACTTTTTTTAACCTATAAAAAATTTATTCATAAATAATTATTTAAAAAATTATTCACCTATAAATTTTATACTTAAGAATATATAATATAGAGCTTTTAAATAAATATAATTTCCTATATATTATAAAAAAAACTATAGTTAAAATTATTATGCCTAATAAGTTATAACTATAGCTTTTATTGTCTGTCATATATTTTTTAAATTTATATTAGAAGTTCATACCTTTGAAATATTCAATTCCCATAGCATCTCTAACTTCGCTTAAAGTTTGAGCCGCTACTGCTCTAGCTTTTTCGCTACCTTTTTTAAGAACTTCGTATATATAGTCTGGATTTTGTTCTAATTCTTTTCTTCTAGCTCTGATTGGGTCTAATTCAGCTTGTAATATATCATTTAAGTATCTCTTAACTTTAACATCTCCAAGTCCACCACGTCTGTAATGAGCTTTCATTTCTTCTAATGCTTCTTTATCTTTGCAGAAAGCATCTAAGTAAGTAAATACTGCATTGTTTTCAACACATCCTGGGTCTTCAACTCTTATATGGTTTGGATCTGTGAACATTGACATTACTTTCTTTCTAACTTCATCTGCATCATCACTTAAGTATATTGCATTTCCTAAAGATTTACTCATTTTAGCTTTTCCATCAAGCCCTGGAAGTCTTCCTGCAATTCCTTCTGGATACATTCCTTCTGGCTCAACTAAAACATCTCCGTATGTAGAGTTGAAACTTCTTACTATTTCTCTAGTTTGTTCTATCATTGGTTTTTGGTCGTTTCCAACTGGAACTAAGTCAGCTTTAAATGCAGTTATATCAGCAACTTGACTTACTGGATATATGAAGAACCCTGCTGGTATACTTTCCCCAAATCCTTTTTGTTGTATTTCAGATTTTACAGTTGGGTTTCTGTGTAATCTAGAAACTGTTACTAAGTTTAAGTAGTACATTGTAAGTTCTGCTAATTCTGGAACTTGAGATTGTATAAATAAAGTTGTTTTTTCTGGGTCTAATCCAACTGCCATATAATCCATAGCTACTTCTAATAAGTTATCTACTATTTTCTTTGGATTTTTAGCGTTGTCAGTTAATGCTTGTTGGTCTGCAACCATTACAAACATGTTGTATTTATCTTCGTTTTGTAAAGCTACTCTATTTTTAAGAGAACCTGTATAATGACCTAAATGTAGTTTTCCAGTAGGTCTATCCCCTGTTAATATAGTTTTTTTGTTCATTTTTCCATCTCCTTATAATGTTTATACGTTTTAAGTAATTTTAAAAAAACTCCGTCCTAAAACTATAGGACGGAGTATTATATCCGCGTTGCCACCTAAATTGTGTATTTAAAAATACACCGCTTAATTATTGGTACTATCATACCTCAATTGCTGTAACGTGCAACACACGGTAAAGTCTACTCTCATAAAGATTTCAATTTACTCCTCAAAGGCCCATTCATTAAATTCCTTCTTGTTGAGATTCCACCATCCTCAACTCTCTATATCGAACCTAAACTTAATTACTTTTCCTTATCAATGGATTTATTTTATAATTTTCTATTTTAATATTATTATTTTTCAATTTAATTGTCAATAAATTTACTTACTATATATTATTAATCATTATTACCACTGTTTACAATAAAAATACTATTTTTCAAAATGTCACATTAAAATTTGGGTATTATATTTATATAATTAAAATGTATTAAGGATGTGATTAAAATAGAAATTTATACATTAGGTCATTCTAATTACCCTTTTGATAAGTTTATAGAAATATTAAAAAAGTATAATATAAATTGTGTAGTTGATACAAGATCTATCCCTTACTCAAAATATAATACTCAGTATAACAAGGAATTTTTTCACGCAGCTCTAAAAAAATTAGGATATACATACATCTACATGGCTGATGAATTTGGTGATAAAAGAAAAAATAAAATTAGCTATAATGAAGAGGGATATGCTGATTTTGATAAAGTAGTTTTAGAAGATGATTTTAAGAAAGGTATAGAAAGATTAAAAGTCGGTTGCTCTAAAAACTACAAGATAGTCTTGCTTGGCGCCATGCAAGATCCTATAAGATGTCATCGTGCTATACTGCTTGGAAAAGAGCTAATTAAGCATGGTTTTGATATAAAACATATAATGCATGAAGGCGATTTAAAAACACAAGATGAATTAGAAGAACAACTTCTTGAAAAATACTTTGAAGACAGAAATCAACTTACCATAGATGCTTTATTGGGTAATGATATGAGCCGTGAAGATATGATTAAAGAAAGCTATAAACTTGCAAACAAAGAAATTGGATATAGAATAGAAAAATTAAAGGACAATTAAAAAACTAGAATTTAATTATTGTTTAAATACATTTTCTAATAGAGATTTTAGACAAAATTTATGGGGTAACAAAAATGTTAACCCCATTAATATTATCTATCTTCGTCTGTTACTGCAAATACATAAGGTATATTTCTGTAGTGATCACCGAAGTTTAATCCATATCCAACTACAAATTTATCTTCTATTGTGAAACCACAGTAATCTGGAACTAATTCTACTTTTCTTCTACTTGGTTTATCAAGTAAAACACAAGATTTTATACTATTTGGATTTTTTTCTTTTAAATGTTTAATAACAAAGTCCATAGTAAGAGCTGAATCAGTTATATCATCTACAACTAATACATCATATCCTTCTAAGTTTCCTTTTATGTCGGCTAAAACTTGTACGTTTCCACTAGTAGAGAATTCATTCCCATAACTTTGTGTAGTCATAAAATCAATTTTTGTTTTTAAATCTATTGCTCTAACTAAGTCAGCGCAAAATATAAAGCTACCTTTTAATAAAGATACTACCATTAAATTTTTATCTTTATAATCTTCTGTAATTTGGGCTCCCAACTCTTTTATTCTTTTATTTAAGTCCTCTTCCGAACATAATACTTCCCAAACTTTCTTTTCTATATCCATTGTTGTTCCTCCATAATCGTTAATATATCTATTTTATAATGATTAATAAATTATGTCTATATTAAATAGTCACAAAAATTAGTTATATAATTAGTCTATCATCTTTTTAATATATGATTCAACTTCATCTAATTTAGTTGTATTTTTTATACTTTTAAATGTATGTTTGTCAAATATTAATTGGCCTTTATTTTCTAAAAATCCATACTTATGAGAATCTATAAAACCATATTGCGATAAATCTTGTAGATATAAAATCGTACCATCCTCTTCAATATAAGAACCTTCATCATATTTTACCATCATAAAAATACCATTCATTCCAACCCTTAAATTGGAAATAACTTTATCTTCTGCTAAATCTAATCCAATGTGAATTGTGCACGGTATTAATACTGATATTAACTGGCCAGGTCTACAATCACCTCTATAGACGTCTTTTACTTCTATTTCTGCAATTGCACGATAAATTACATCGCTATTAATCTTAATCCTTATATTCCTTACATTTTTCACTTTACCCTTAGCAATTATAGTATTATTTTTCATGAAAAGTTCTTCCTCGTTTAACTCTTCTGTACTCTCAGTGCAATCTGTTACCGGTAATCTTTGTATATATCTTGCACTTACGTTTCCAACTGATTGCTCCAAGGTTATCGTGTTTTGGTTTGACGCTATGTATATAAATATAAAAATACATGGAAAAAATATTAGTAGTAGAGTTCTTTTTAGTCCAGCTTTCTTGTTCTTTTTACTTAAATTATTTAACCCATGTTTTGCAGTTAACCTTCTAGATTCTAAAAATTCTTCGTCTATATCATTCATATAGTCTTCGATTTTTTTTCCCTCCATAGTTTGTTAACCCTCTCTTTAAACCCTATGTAATATCTCTGAATTATCAGATTTATTATTTTAATATTTTAATTAAATAGTTTATATATTAGAGTATACACAAAAAATGATAATTTTAGGAAAATTAGTCATTTTTTATACCTTGAAATTTTTTCCATACAATGACAATCTTATTAATTTACAACAGATAAAAAGGAGGTAGCTTGAATATAATCACTCTACCTCTTTTTATTAAACATATTATATTTTTAAAATTTTAATGTCTATTTAATGTAAATATTTAATTTTAGTAGTTTTATTAACTATTTAACTTTATTTATGTCATTCATAACATCTATTATAACTTTATCAGTAATTGTCATACCTTCGTCACTTACTTTACCTAAGTTTTTGATAGATTGTTCTACTCCTTGTCCAACTATTCCGTTTTTTGGTGGAACGTGGAATCCTTGTTTTGCTATTATAGCACTTTGAACTGCTGCTGATGCTGCTGATGCTAATTTAAGTGCACAACCTGCTTTAGCTCCGTCACATATCATACCACTTAAGTTTGCTATCATATTTTCTATAGCACCTTTTATATGAGACATATCTTCATCCATTAACCAAGATATACCTGCTGCTGCTCCAGTTGATGCTGCTACTCCGCATCCACAAACTGCAGATAATCTACCAGTATAGTTTTTAATATATCCAGTTACTAAGTGAGATATTGCTAAAGCTTTTGCAAGTTTCTCTTCAGTTTGAGGGAACTTATTGTTATATGCTACTATTGGAAGTATTGCAGTTAATCCATGGTTACCACTTCCATTTGAACTCATAACTGGCATTTTTATTCCAGCCATTCTTGCATCTGATGCTGCAGCTGTTAACATCATTGCCTCTGTCATTAAGTCATCAGCCATATATCCTTCTTCTTTAGCTTTTCTTATACCAAATCCAACACCTATTCCAGATTTATTTGATAAACCGTAATCAGCTATTTCAAGGTTCATTGATACACCATCTAATAAGAATTTAATATCTTCTAAATCCATATTTTCTACATTTTTTACTATTTCTTCAACATTAGTTGTGTCCATGAAAGTTTCTTTTTTAGCAACTGTATTTTCATCTGCAACTTTTGAATCTACTTCTTGATTATACTCACCTGTATCAAGTAAAACTTCTTGATTTCTTTGTAAATATATAAAGTTATCATGTTTCTCTTTTATAACAACTTTTGCTATGTTGTTTGTACCTCTTAAGTCTACTTCTATAAATACTTTATCTTTTGTTTGTGCTGGAACAATATCTATAGGTGTTGTATCCATATATATTTCAGATTCTTTTACTTGGTCTTGATCTAATGTTTCTAATACTGTTAGACCGTTTTCCGAATGTCCACCTACAAATCCCATTGCAGCAGCTATTTTTAATCCTAGTCTTTCTGTTCCTGGAATACCTACGCACATACCATTTTTATATATACTTGGACTTACTAATATTCTATTTTCTACTATTTCTTCACCTAATAATTCTTTTGCTTTTGCACAAGCTAGTGCTACTGCTACTGGCTCTGTACAACCTAATGCAGGTTTTACCTCTGCAACTAATATATCTATTAACTCTTTTCTTATATCTTTCATTGTTTTTCCTCCTAAATATGCTAACTAAAAATAAATTAATATAACTATACATTTATTAATAGCATTTTCCATGCCAACTTTTTATTTTTTGTGAAAATGTTTTTTTAATTCTTATTTTTTGAGCTATATACTAAAATATTTTTTTTATTTTTATTTTATATCGCATATTATAAAGGCATTTATTTATATTTTTTTCTCATTTTTGAAAAAACCAGTCTCATAATGATACTTTTTTCTCATTCTGAGACTATACTAATTAAAATAATCGTTTATTTCATCTTTATATTTTTCTAATTTTCTATATAAAGTTGCTCTTGATATTCCTAAAGCCTTTGCCGCAAGTTCTTTATCTTTTTTATAATTTTTATACATATCTAAGGCTTTTTTAATCTCTCTTATTTCTAATTCTTCTAAAGTTCTTATTCCTTCTATATCATTTTCTTTACTATTATATTCAACAGTTTTTAGTGATTTTGGCATAACATCTACAGTTAAAATCTTTGAGTGAGACATATTTATGCTATATTCAATTATATTTTGTAACTCTCTTATATTACCTGGCCAACTGTAATTTATAAGTAGTTGTTTTGCATTTTCGTCAATTCCTAAAATCTCTTTTCCAAGCTTATCAGAATATTGTCCTATCATATAATTAATCAATAGTGGTATATCTTCTCTTCGTTCTCTAAGGCTTGGTAGTTTTATTGGAATTACATTTAGTCTGTAGTATAAATCTTCTCTAAAAGCTCCGTTTTTGACCATTTCTTCTAAATTCTTATTTGTTGCAGCAATTATTCTCACATCTATAAATACATTACTTTTTCCGCCTATCTTGTCCAATTCACGCTCTTGTAATACTCTAAGTAGTTTTGCCTGAAGGTGTAAACTCATATCTCCTATTTCATCAAGGAAAATAGTCCCTTTATCCGCAAGCTCAAATTTCCCCAGTTTACCGCCTTTTTTAGCTCCTGTAAATGCTCCCTCTTCATATCCAAATAGCTCACTTTCCAGTAAATTATCTGGTATAGCGGCACAGTTTACCGTTACAAAAGGCTGCTCTGATCTATCGCTGTGGTTATGTATAGACCTTGCAAATAACTCCTTACCTGTTCCACTTTCTCCTGTAATCAATATAGTCGAAGTTGAACGCGATGCTATAAGCGCATTTCGTTTTGTTTGTATAATAAGTTCACTAGTCCCGATTATGTTATCTAAAGTTATTTTATACTCTTTATTCATCTTATTATAGCTTTTTATAGCTTCTTTCTTTTCAATAAAATCAATAACATATCCTTTAAACTTACCTTTTATTATTATTTTATTTATATTATAAATACCTTTAACATTTCGCTGTCTTTTGTTATAACTAAAGCTTCCCATCTTATATTTACTAAAATTAGTTTCGTTTGTCTTTTTTATAAAATCCAATACATCAAATATGTTTTTATTTAGTAAATCGTTGTCATTTAAATTAAATAACTCTTTGAATTTGTGGTTACATTTATCTACATATCCGTTTATATCTATAGAAACTACTGCTTTATCCATGTTATCTAGTAATATCTCTAATTTTTTCTTTTCTACTTCCAATTCTTCAGTATTTATCTGTGCTTTTAATTTACTTGAAATTAAATCTGCCATCTTCTTTAAAAAGTTCATTAGATCTTCTATATTATTTTTTATCATATCTGATTGCTCTTGGGTAAATGCTATTAGCCCTATAACTCCATAAGACTTATTATCTAATACTATTGGACAGCACACTTCTGCAAACTCCTTGCAACCATATACATTATCACAACCCTTGCATAAAGGACTGTGTTTAGGGTCTTCAATAAAAATCCCTACTTGTTCTATAAAAGATTTTTTAAAAGCTGAGTATCCTTCTACTTTCTCTCCAATTTTGTCAATATATTTGCCAGTACCCGCTATTCTAATAAAATCTTCATCAACTATAGTTACATCTATATTAAGTACAGATAAAATCGCTTCTGCTATATTTTGTATATCAACTTTAATATTTTCTAGTTCCTTCATTATAATCATCCTTTATTTTTTTGTTCAAAAGTATATCCTTAATCTCTTTTAAAATCATAAATATTTTATTAAGTGTAAATTGGATGCTTATAAGAATTACAAACAACATTATAACTGCCACTAATGTATAATTAATTGACATAGAAAACCTCCTCTTTTGACTTTCATAAACAAAAAATCCTCCATTAATATTAGAGGATAAATCGTATATATTTCTTATATATATTTTACATCTTTTGAATAATTTTTAACACTTAAATATTTTTATTTTCGTCTTCTTCTATTTTCTTTATTTTGGAAACAGAAACTTCATAAGCAACTTTTTTGACTACAGTGCTCTCATCTATTTTCTTTTCATATGCTCTACTTTGTATTCTACCCCACATTTGTATTCTGTCGCCTACTTTTAAGTTTCGTGCAAATTTGGCATTACGTCCCCAAACAATAGAAGGTATATAATCAGATTTATTATATGGTCTATTTATCGCTACTAACAAATCTGTTATTTCTCTGCCTAAAGGTGTTTTTCTATATACTGGACGTTTGCATATATATCCATCTAAAAAAATACTATTAGGATCTTTATTTTCCTCTTCTTTTGGTTTTATTTCTCGTACAAATACTGTTAAAATCAGTTTATTCTTTTCACCCACATTTTTATTGTAAGATCTAAGTTGACCAGATACAGTGACAATCTTATTATTTTCAAAATCTAATTCTTGTAATAACCTTTCTGAAATCGTCATGGGCAAAATATCATAAGAATCACTTAATCTATTTATTTTTATTTTCGTATTATAAAATTTTTCTCCAAATATTTCATGACTAAATTCTAAGTTATCTTCAAGTTCCCCAGTTAGATTTACAATATTTGTATCGTCTTTCATAACTACCATATTTTTTATCCCCCCGAATTGTTAATTCTTTCTTTATCTTTTATATGTTATAAATATATTTTGAAAAAATCATATTTATTACATTTTATTTTTATGTAATGATTATTATTTATGTCTCTGAACTCCAGATGAGTCTATGTAGTAATCTTCGTCATATACTAAATCTGATAATTTTAGCATCTTATAACCACTCTTTTGAAAATGTTCAATAATTGAATCTAGGTACTCATCAATGTTACTTCCTTCTCCATGGAATAATATTATTGAACCTGGGGAAGTATTTTGGGCAACTCTATCAATTATATAAATTCCTTTGATATTTTTCCAATCCATTGAGTCTACATCCCAGTTTATAACTTTGTATCCTAAAGACTCACAAAATTTAACGCCATTTTCATTTATTTCTCCATATGGAGGTCTAAATAACTTAGTATCTTCTCCTGTTATATCTTTAATCTTTTTAGAAGTAGCATCTAATTCTTTTTTCATCTCCTGTTCTGATATTTCATTAAAATAAGGATGTGAATAAGAGTGATTTCCTATTTCATGTCCTCTATCGTGTATTTTTTTCACAACGTCTTGGTTTTTATCGACCCAATTTCCCACCACAAAAAAAGTGGCCTTTACATCATATTTATCTAGTACATCCAAAATTTTATCTACATTTCCTTCGTTATAAGATATATCAAAAGTTAAAGCTATCTCCTTTTTCTTTGTGTCTACCCTGTATATCGGTATATCTTCGTTTTGCTCATTTAAAAATATTCTTATACAGTAAACCAAAGAAAAAATCAAAACTAACCCAAGTAAAAATAGAATAATACTACTTAAAAAAGCCCTCGCTCTGGCAAACATATCATCCTCCTCCAATCCTATATATTAAAAATTTATTTTTCTATTTAATAAAAAATAACTAAATTTTAAAATTATCCAGTAAAATATTTATTATTATAAAAATTTTTAATATTAATTATATTAAAATGTATGGCAAATTATAAAAAATAACTTCTTTCCCATTTTTTTTTAGCATATAATATTTCGCTTTGGATAAATTATAGATAACAACATTAAATAAAATGTTGATTAACTTAAGGAGGAATTTACTATGGCAAATTCTAATAACAGACAAGTTGTTCCTGAAGCTAAAGCTGCATTAAACCAAATGAAACTAGAAATAGCTAACGAATTAGGTATGGCTAACTATGACGCAGTTGATAAAGGAAATTTAACTGCAAGACAAAATGGCTATGTTGGTGGCTACATGACTAAGAAATTAGTTGAAATGGCTGAAAAACAAATGGCTGGCAAATAGTAAATTTTAATGCTTGAGTATTAAACTCGCCTAAAAACTTTTAGGTGGACAAACAAAAAAAGAGGCTACCATTAGGTAGCCTTTTTTTATAAAATGCCTCTCTTCTAAAAAAATAAATTCTTTTCAAATTTAATGATTTATACCTTTTATTTTTCTATATTTTAGTTTAATATATTATTATAATAGTTTAGTGGAGGATGATAAATATGTTTGAAAATTCATCTGAAGAAACAGCTTACCACAAACTTTTAATCTTATATATTTTATATAAAATTAAAATGGATTTGACAAATTCACAAATCACTCAAGTTGTTTTAGAAACTGAAATGATGAATTATTTCTCGTTGCAACAACTTTTATCTCAACTTATGGAATCAAAATTTCTAAAGATATATAAGGACTCAGACAAAGAGTATTATTGTCTAACTCAAAGGGGACTTGAGACATTGGAATCACTTATGCTTAAAATTCCAATGGATTCAGCTAATAAAGTAGACCACTATATAAAATTAAACAAAGAGAGTCTATTAGCTGAAACACAGGTAAAATCTAGTTTTGTTAAGCAAAGCGAAAATGAATTCATTGTTAATCTTAGGGTAATTGAAAATCAGAGTAATTTAATTGACTTAAATTTAAATGTTTCTTCTGAAAAGCAAGCAAACCACATCTGTAATAACTGGAAAAAGAATGCTTCTCATATGTACGCTGAAGTAATAAACTTACTTACTACATATAAAAAGTAGCCTACAAACAAACTATTGTTGTAGGCTCTTTTCCTACGTGAATCGCCTTAATTAACTGGTTTGTTTTTGTATCATATACTTTTATCTCATTGTTCTCAGTATCTGATACAAATAGCCTACTATAATCTTTCGAAATTTCTAACCCTTGTGGAATTCCATTTACTTTTATCTTTCCTATATATTTTCCCAACTTATAATCCAATATTTTTATCTGGTTATATCCTAAATCACTTATATACACTCTTTCATCAATATAATTAAACCTTATCTGTACGGGTAACAATAATTCATGAAACGTATTTATAATTTCTAGATCATCTTCTTTTAATATTACCAATTTGCCGTCTAAAGTGGACACGTATATTTCTTCTTTTTTTTCATCTATTTCTAAATGCCAAGCTTTAAAATCAGTATCTATTTTTTTATAAATAATTTTATTTTCTATATCTATACATATTATTGAATTTATACATGGTACATAAAGTTTTTTGTTTTTTTGATCATACCCTAATCCATGTGGCATATCATCTACACTAATCATAGCTACTGCCTCTAATGTATCTTTATTAATTATATAAATGCTGTTTGTATCTTCATTAGATACGAATAACTCATCTTCATGCATAAATATTTGACTTAGGCTTCCACCTACAGATATAGAATTTACAATTTTACCACTAATAATATCTACCGCATAAAGTGTTCCGCTCATCAGGCTTGGAATATATATTTTTCCTCCAACTTCATCTACACAAAAATGATGCGGATAAATATTATTATCTAGAATAATCTCTCTTTCCATTTCAAGAGTTTCGTAATTAATGATACTTATACTATGTGACAAATAATTAGAAATATATACTTTCAAATCCTCCCTCCTTTCTCAAACTATACTACAATAATATATTAGTTTTTTTTGTAAATTATGCACACCTAACTTGTCCATTTTTGTTGATAACTTTGTATTAAAGAAAATTTACTTATTTCATCTATTCAACCATCTTTAATATTAGTTACATCAATAATAATATTAAAAAAGAGTAAAAACAGACAAATATCTATTTTTACTCTTTTTTCTTTTCTAAATTTAAATTTATTATTTAACTATACTTCTTATATGTCCTATCATATATAATGAACCTGCCGCAATGATTACTTCATCTTTCTCAGCATTATCAAGTACGTATTGTACAGCATCTTCTATTTTAGGTATAGCTACAACTTCTTTGCCGTATTTTTCGATTTTAGATTTTAACTCTTCACAACTTATTGCTCTATCGCTGTCTGGAGTAGTTGTTACAACCTTTTGGAACTTGTCCATTAATAAATCTAAAACAGAATCTATATCTTTATCAGCTAACATTCCTATTAAGAACGTTAATTTTTTACCTTTGAAGTTCTTCTCTAATGCATTTGTAAGCGATCTAGCACCATCTTCATTGTGTGCTCCATCGATTATAAATACTGGATTGTCTTTTATTTTTTCAATTCTTCCTGGCCATTTAGTTTCGTAGAATCCTTTTTTAATAGCTTCGTTAGTTAATTCAACCCCACGTTTATCTCTTATAGCTTTTAATACAGTAAGGGCTAAAACAGCGTTATTAACTTGGTGATCTCCTATTAATTGAATTTCCATATCATCAAATTTTTCTCCGTCTATTACACAGTCAAATATTTGAGATGATATATCAGATTTTTTAACATTTATTGAATCGAAGTCTACTTCTATGTATTCAGAATTTTGTTCTTTACAAACATCTTTTATAACTTGTGCTGCTTCATCTTTTTGTTTATAAGATATAGTTAATCCATTAGGTTTTATTATACCAGCCTTCTCATAAGCTATTTTGGCTAATGTATCACCTAATATTCCTATATGGTCTAAACTTAATGAAACTATTACACTTGCAAGACAATCTTTTATAACATTAGTTGCATCGTATCTTCCGCCTAGTCCAACTTCTAACGCTACATAGTCAACACCTTGCTCCCAATAATAGTAAAACGCCATAGCAGTTTCTATTTCGAACTCTGTTGGATAAGCAAATCCTTCCTTAACCATTTGTTCTATTTTTTCTCTCATTAATGTAACTATTCTAGCAACATCTTCTTCTGGTATATTTTCTCCATTTATTCTTATTCTTTCTGTGAATTTTTCTAGGTATGGAGATGTGTAAAGTCCTACTTTATATCCTTGTGCTTGTAGTGAGTTTGCAATAAATGAACATACTGAACCTTTTCCATTAGTTCCAGCCACATGTATTACTTTTAATTTATCTTGTGGATTTCCTAATAATTCAAGTAATTTCAGTGAGTTTTCAAGTCCTAGCCTAATCCCAAACTTATGAGATTCTTCTATAAATTTTAATGATTCTTGGTAATTCAATGTTTATATTGCTATCAAAAATTAGATTTTAGATAGCTCTCCTTTCTTATATTAATATTTCTATGTAACTATATTTTTTATTATATAATAACTATATATATTACCCATACTATATATTATAATATATTTCTAGGTTTTCATTGTTGTTTCGTTATATAAAATTAACATAAAAATATTTTTTTATGCCTTGATATCTTAACTATGATTTTGTAAATATTCTTCTAGGGTTTCTGAATTATTATATATTTCTGCTGCAACTTTTTTACCGACATATCTAATATGCCAAGGTTCATAATTATATCCTGTGATGTCCGTCTTTTCTTCTGGATAACGAAGTATAAATCCATATTTGTATGCATTTTTTGCTATCCATTGTGCCTCTTCACTTGTTTTATCAAAGCATCTAGATTGATTTGTAACATCTATAGCCAATCCTGTTTGATGTTCGCTTGTCCCCGGTTTTGCTACATATTGCTCTGCATATTCTTTACCATTTTCATTATAATATTTTTGATATACACTTACTTGCGATTGATATGATCTATATCCTGATGAACCTAATAAAATTATTCCATCTTCTTTTGCACCTTCAAATAATTCTTCTAAAGCATGTGCTGCCTTGCTTTGGAGTTGCATTTCTTCTTTGGTGCAACTACTTAAAAATGTTATATTTGGTTTTATCAAATCTTTTGGTATATAATCTGCCCCCACTGTATTTTTTTTATTAACTAATATTAAGTCATCATCTGTATTTTTTAATAAATTAGTATTTGTAGGTTCTGAAACATATTCTCCGATGCTATTTTGTTGAAAATTCTCAAGATATAATCCTTTAAATTTATTTATACAAAAAAACACAATTATTATAACTAATAAAAATTTTATAAATCCACCTAGTTTAGTTTTTCTTTTCATAACCCATCCCTCCTTTTTATACCAATAATTATATTTTCTAAATATTAACCTTTTTATACTTAAAATTTAAAATTTCATATTAAAATTCTTAATAATAATTACATTTTCAAATTGGTAAATTTATAAAGATAGTTATGACTTTTTCAAATTTTTGTATACAAAAAGAGAGCATCTAAGACTTTAGTTATCTTATAATGCTCTCTTTAATTTATTTATCTAAAATTATTTTATTTTAGCTTCGATGCTTTCTAATCTTTCTAATACTGATTTAAGCATTTCTTCGTATTTTTCTTTTTTAGCTTTTTCTTCGTTAACTAATTTTTCTGGAGCCTTAGCTAAGAAGCCTTGGTTAGATAATTTTCCGTTAACTCTTTTTATTTCGCTTTCTATTTTAGCTTTTTCTTTGTTTAATCTATCTAATTCTTTGCTGAAGTCTACTAATTCATCAAGTGGTATGAATATTTTAGCTCCATCTATAACAACACTTACAGCATCTTCTGGTACATTTTCTTCAGTCATTTGTATTTGAACTTCTGAAGCAGATGCTAATGTTACGAAGTAATCTTTACCAGCTTCTATAGCAGGTAATTTTTCTTCAGTTGGTATTATTATAACTTTAGCTTTCTTTGATGGTGGAACATCCATTTCAGCTCTTGCATTTCTTATGTTTCTTATACCATCCATAGCAAGTTCCATCATAGCTTCATCTTCAGCCATGTTGTCTTCTTCTTTGTAGTGTGGCCATTCAGAAACCATTATGCTTCCTTCTACTGTTGGTAAACAGCTGTATATTTCTTCTGTTATGAATGGCATATATGGATGTAATAATTTAAGTATTTTTTCTAATACGTAAGTTAATACATATAAAGCAGTTTGTTTAGCTTCTTTGTCTTCACCGTATAATCTTGGTTTAACTATTTCTATATACCAGTCACAGAATTCAGACCAAGCGAAGTCTTCAACTTTTGTAGCTGCTATACCTAAATCGAATTTATCCATGTTTTCTGTAACTTCTTTAGCTACTCTATTAGCTCTAGATATTATCCATTTGTCTGCTAATGTGAAGTTAGCTTCTACAGATTCTCTTGTTACTCCGTTCATTATTTCATCATCTATGTTCATGAATATGAATCTTGATGCATTCCATAATTTATTTGCGAAGTTTCTTGCTGCTTCAACTCTTTCGAAGTAGAATCTCATGTCGTTTCCTGGAGAGTTTCCTGTTATTAACATGAATCTTAATGCATCTGCACCGTATTCATCTATTACTTCTAATGGATTTATACCATTTCCTAGAGATTTACTCATTTTTCTACCTTGAGAGTCTCTAACTAATCCGTGGATTAAAACATTTTCGAATGGAGTTTCATTCATGCAGAACATACCTGCAAATGCCATTCTTACAACCCAGAAGAATATTATATCGTATCCTGTAACAAGTACGCTAGTTGGATAGTAGTATTCTAATTCTTCAGTATTGTGTGGCCAACCTAATGTTGAGAATGGCCATAAAGCAGATGAGAACCAAGTATCTAGTACGTCTTCATCTTGTTTGAATTCAGCGCATCCACATTTTTCACATTTGTGTGGAGCTTCTTTAGCAACAACTACTTCTCCACATTCTTGGCAGTAGTATGCTGGTATTTGGTGACCCCACCATAACTGTCTAGATATACACCAGTCTCTGATGTTTTCTAACCATTGTAAGTAAGTTCCTGTTCCATATCTTTCTGGAACGAATTTTAAATCTCCGTTTTTTAATATATCTATAGCAGGTTTTGCTAATTCATCCATTTTAACGAACCATTGTTCAGATAATCTTGGTTCAACTACTGTATGACATCTATAGCAAGTACCAACAGCATGTGGATGTGGAACTATTTTGATTAAGAATCCTTCTTCTTCTAAATCTTTTATAAGTTCTTTTCTACATTCATATCTGTCCATTCCTGCGTATTTTCCGCAAAGTTCATTCATAGAACCATCTTCATTCATTACGTTTATTTGTTCTAAGTCGTGTCTTTGACCAACACCGAAGTCATTAGGGTCGTGAGCTGGAGTCATTTTAACTACACCAGTACCGAATTCCATATCAACATAATCATCAGCAACTATTGGAAGTTCTCTTCCTACTATTGGAAGTATTGCAACTTTACCAACTATATCTTTGTATCTTTCATCATTTGGGTTAACAGCTATACCAGTATCCCCTAACATTGTTTCAGGTCTAGTAGTAGCTACTTCTAAATATTGATCGCTATCTTTTAGATAGTATTTAACGTGATAGAAGTTACCGTCTTTTTCTTCGTGTTCTACTTCTGCATCTGATAAAGTAGTTTTACAATCTGGACACCAGTTTATTATTCTGTTTCCTCTGTATATATGACCTTTTTCATATAATTTTACGAAGAATTCTGTAACAGCTTCATTACAACCTTGGTCCATTGTAAATCTTTCTCTATCCCAGTCACAAGAAGAACCTAATTGTTTCATTTGGTCAACTATAACTCTACCGTATTCATCTTTCCAGTCCATAGCTCTTTTTAGGAATTCTTCTCTTCCTAATTCGTATTTAGATTTTCCTTCTTCTTTTCTTATTTTTTCAACAACTTTAACTTCAGTTGCTATAGAAGCATGGTCAGTTCCTGGTTGCCATAATGTTTCATATCCATCCATACGTTTCCATCTTATAAGAACATCTTGTAAAGTATGGTCAAGTGCATGACCCATGTGAAGTTGTCCTGTTATATTTGGTGGTGGTAAAACTATACAGAATGGTTTTTTATCTGGATTTGGGCTTGATTTGAAGTAACCTTTATCCATCCACTCTTGATATAATCTTTGTTCAAAATCTTTTGGATTGTAAGTTTTTGATAAGTTTGCTTTAGTCATTGTTTCCTCCTTAAATTATTTTATTATTAAAGTTCTTTAAAGTCCTATTGCATATTTAGTGATTCCGTTTATTTTTTAATTTAATTTTTCTTTCAAATCCTTCTTAAATAATAAAAATAAAAAAGAGCTTTCCATCCATCTAAGGACGAAAAGCTCGCGTTACCACCTTAATTTTAAGATATATTTATACAAAATAATATCTTAACTCTCAATAGATTTAACGATTCTCACCGTCTAAACTTACTACTATTTCTGTTTAGAGACTCCAAAGCTACATTCTGTAAATCTTATCTATGAAAATCTTTCAGCAGTTGATTTCCTTCTCTGTTAGCAGTATTTACATACTCCTCTTCTTCTCAGTCTTTATTTATTAATAATTAATTTTTATTATATCTAATATACTTTATTATTGTCAATCCAAATTTTTTTATACAATAATATACTCTAAATTCGAATTAAACTAATCCTTGTGCCATCATAGCATCTGCAACTTTTATGAATCCTGCTATATTAGCTCCAACAACATAGTTTCCTTCAAATCCATATTCTTTAGCAGCATCTCTTGAATTTCTGAATATGTTAACCATTATATCATGTAATTTTTCATCAACTTCTTCAAATGTCCAAGATAATCTCATGCTATTTTGGCTCATTTCTAATGCTGAAGTAGCAACCCCACCTGCATTAGCTGCTTTAGCTGGTGCTACTAATACACCTTTTTCTAAGAAATATTCTACAGCTTCGTTAGTACAAGGCATGTTTGCACCTTCACCTACTGCAAATGTTCCATTTTCAACTAATAATTTAGCATCTTCTAAATCTATATCATTTTGAGTTGCACAAGGTAATGCTACATCTGCTTTAACAGTCCATACGCCTCTTCCTTCAAAGTATTTAGCAGATGGTCTTCTTTCTGCATATTCTTTTATTCTCTTTCTTTCAACTTCTTTTATTTGTTGGATTAATGCTACATCTATACCATCTTCATCAACTATATATCCATTAGAGTCACTCATAGCAACTACTTTTGCACCTAATGATTGAGCTTTTTGAACTGCATATATTGCAACGTTTCCTGAACCTGATACAACAACTCTTTTTCCTTCAATAGTTTTTCCTGATTCTTTTAACATTTCTTCAACAAAGTATATTAATCCGTATCCTGTTGCTTCAGTTCTTGCTAGAGAACCTCCGAAAGTTAGTCCTTTTCCAGTTAAAACACCTTGGTCATTTGCATTTCTTATTTTTTTGTATTGTCCATATAAGTAACCAATTTCTCTACCACCAACACCTATATCTCCTGCTGGAACATCTGTATTTGGTCCTATATGTCTGTATAATTCTGTCATAAAGCTTTGGCAGAATCTCATTATTTCTCTGTCTGATTTTCCTTTTGGATCAAAGTCAGAACCACCTTTACCTCCGCCTATTGGAAGTCCTGTTAATGAGTTTTTGAATATTTGTTCAAACCCTAAGAATTTTACTATACTTAAGTTTACTGATGGATGGAATCTAAGTCCACCTTTGTAAGGTCCTATTGCTGAGTTAAATTGTACTCTAAAACCTCTATTTATTTGGATTTCTCCTTTGTCATCTATCCATGGAACTCTAAACA
This sequence comes from uncultured Clostridium sp., assembly GCA_945931665.1. Taxonomy (GTDB): domain Bacteria; phylum Bacillota; class Clostridia; order Peptostreptococcales; family Peptostreptococcaceae; genus Intestinibacter. The sequence continues at coordinate 43,810 of CAMEPL010000008.1, forward strand.
TGATTTGTCTTTCTGGTTCTACTAAACGTTCTAATATTTTTTCATCTACATATGCTGGGTTTTTTTCTAATACAGGAACTAATGAAGTTAATACTTCCTCAACTGTCTGATGGAATTCTCCTTGCCCTGGATTTTTTGCTTTAACATCTTCTATAACTTGTTCTACTATTTGTTTTACGTTCTTTTCCATTTAATTTCTCCTCTTGCCCTTTTGATTAGTCTTTTTATTATTTATATATTATACATATTTTGGAATACAAATTACAGTATATTATGAAAATTTTTACATATTTTTTTATTTTTATGGCTAAAATGTATTTTAGTTTACTTTTTTAAATGTTAATTGTTGTATTTATAACATTTCATTTAGCATAATTGTATATATATTTTTATTTCTTATTTTACAATACAAAAATATCTATTCTAAATACCTTTTAAGTATATATTTTTTGAAATAAATAAACATAAATTATACTTATCCACAATTTTAAGATGAATATAATTTCTATATGTTATAAAAAAGAAGAGCCATAAGATAGATATACATCTATCTTACAACTCTCCTCTTTAATTTATATTAAACTATTCATTTATACTAAACTATTCCTTGTGCCATCATAGCGTCTGCAACTTTTATAAATCCAGCTATATTAGCACCTACTAAATAATTACCTTCGTATCCGTATTCTTTAGCAGCATCTCTTGTGTTTTTGAATATGTTGACCATTATTCCATGAAGTTTTTCATCAACTTCTTCAAAACTCCAAGATAATCTCATACTATTTTGACTCATTTCTAATGCTGAAGTAGCAACACCACCTGCATTAGCTGCTTTAGATGGAGCTAATAGTATTCCTTTTTCTAAGAAATATTGTTCAGCTTCATTAGTACAAGGCATATTTGCACCTTCACCTACTGCAAATGTTCCATTTTCAACTATAATCTTAGCATCATCTAAGTCAATTTCATTTTGAGTTGCACAAGGTATAACTACATCAGCTTTAACTGTCCATATTCCTTTATTTCCTTCAAAATATTTTGCTGATGGTTTTCTAACTGCATATTCTTTTATTCTCTTTCTTTCAACTTCTTTTATTTGTTTAATTAATGGTAAATCTATACCTTCTTCATCAAATATATATCCAGAAGAGTCACACATAGCAACTACTTTTGCACCTAATTCTTGTGCTTTTTGAACAGCATATATTGCAACATTTCCTGCTCCAGATATAACTACAGTTTGATCTTTTATAGTTTTACCTGCTTCTTTTAACATTTCTTCAACAAAGTAGATTATACCAAATCCTGTTGCTTGAGTTCTTGCTAAAGAACCACCATAAGTTAAACCTTTTCCTGTTAGTACACCTTGATCATTAGAGTTTCTTAATCTCTTATATTGTCCATATAAGTAACCAATTTCTCTTGCGCCAACACCGATATCACCTGCAGGAACGTCAACATTTGGTCCTATGTGTCTGTATAATTCAGTCATAAAGCTTTGGCAGAATCTCATTATTTCATTATCTGATTTTCCTTTTGGATCAAAGTCAGATCCACCTTTACCTCCACCTATAGGAAGTCCAGTTAATGAGTTTTTAAATATTTGTTCAAATCCTAAGAATTTAATTATACTTAAGTTAACAGATGGATGAAATCTAAGTCCACCTTTATAAGGTCCTATTGCAGAGTTAAATTGTACTCTAAATCCTCTATTAACTTGTATTTCTCCCTTGTCATCTACCCAAGGTACTCTAAACATAATTTGTCTTTCTGGTTCTACTAAACGATCTAAGATTTTTGCATCAACGTAAGCTGGATTTTTTTCTAATACAGGGATTAATGAAGTTAATACTTCCTCGATAGTTTGATGGAATTCATTTTGTCCTGGGTTTTTAACCTCAACATCTTTAATCACTTTCTCAACAATGTTTTTAACGTTACTTTCCATAAAATATTCACCTCTTGTATTTTTTAATATATTCTTACTTTGATAAAGCTAAAATATTTTTTATCTAAATATTCTTATATATATTTATTTTATATCTACATTGTATACTCTTTGTTAATAATTTTTCAATATTTTAATGTAAATTTTTACCACAAAACTGCTTTAAACGTATTTTTCTATATATATCCGTTGTTTTTTAAATTTTTTAGCTCTTTATTTTGATTTAATTGTTAATAAAATACTTAACAATCTTTTCTTTATTCGAAAATTATTAAACTTAATAGTTTTAAAAGTTGTCCTTTTTGAAGTTTATTTATAAAAATTATATTTATTCATAGTTTAAATATAAATATAAATTTATATATATAAAATTCGCTTCGCTCATAGCGCCAACGAATCAAAGATTCCGTTGCTTAAAATTCGCTTCGCTCATAGCGCCAATGACTTTGTCCGTTGCTTAGGGTTTTAACTCACATATAAAAAAAGAACTTACATTAAATAACTCAATGTAAGTTCTTATAAAATTTACTCTAATCTTTACATAACTATTGAAATATTTATCCTATTTCAACCATAGTACCCTTTTTAGCGTATATTATTTTTTCACATATATTTGTTATATGATCCCCTATTCGTTCTAAATATCTCCCTATAAATAAAAGTCTTACTCCTTGAGCAATATTACTCTCTGGGTCCCTATACATAACCTTCAAAGAATCTTCTCTTATTTTAGAATATAGTTTATCTAGCTCTGTATCTGTTAATGCGATTTGGTATGCTAATTCATCATCTTCATTTAGAAAAGCCTCATTTAAAGCTTCAAGCATTTGTGAACACATTTTAGACATTCTAGGTATATCAATCAACTCTTTTATATATTCATCGTCTCCTATAGCAATAGTTTCTTTGCAAATATTCACTGCATAGTCACCTATTCTCTCTAGCTCTGTAGATATATCAGATAAGACATATATATATTTTAAGTCCTTGATCATAGGATGTCTTGATGCCATTAGTTCTACACTTCTATCTCTTATGTACTCTCTAAGCAAATCAATGTCATCATCATTTTCCATAATTTTTTGAGCTTGTTCTAAATTCTTATTAACCATGCTGTCAACAGATAACAATACTGCCTCTTGACATTTTTTTATCATGCCTGAAGTATACTCTTTTAGAGTTTCTATACTTAAAACTATATCTTCATTCGTCATAATAATACTAACTCCTTTGCTCTTAGATTAAAATTTAATTAAAAATAGATTTTTAATCTCTGCCAAGTAAATTTTTAGTTTGCCTAATAATTAATCTATTAATATAATTATAACTTATATTTGTTTATTTTTATAGTTTAGAGGGAATTATATTGCTCTAACAGTGATAAAAAAATATAATCCCCAGAAAAATTTCTTTATAATTCTTTTTCTAATTCATCAACTAATTCTGCAAATACACTTAATGCTTCATCTACTGATTCTTTTTTATGCATATCTACGCCTGCTGCTTTTAATTGATTTAGAGGATAGTCAGAGCCACCACTCTTTAAGAATTCTTTATATCTAGCAACAGCGCTCTCACCTTCTTCAAGTATTTGCTTGCTTAAAGCACTAGCTGCAGAGAATCCTGTCGCATATTTATAAACATAGAAGTTTGAATAGAAGTGAGGTATTCTCGCCCATTCAAGTCCTATTTGCTTGTCCACAACACAAGAGTTTCCATAGTATTTTTCATTTAATTTGTAGTATATATCTGTAAAACCTTCTGCTGTTAATGGTTCTCCACTTTCAACTGTTTCATGTGTTATTTTTTCAAATTCAGCAAACATAGTTTGTCTGTATACTGTTGTTCTGAATTGTTCTAAATAATAATTTAATAGATATATTTTTTCTTCTTTTGAAGTTGATTTTTTAAGTAAGTAATTTATTAGAAGTAATTCATTTAATGTTGATGCTACTTCTGCAACAAATATCTTATATGATGAATATAAGTAGTCTTGCGTAGATTTAGAGTACGTACTGTGCATAGAGTGACCTAGTTCGTGGATTAATGTAAATAATGAGTTTAAATCATCATGATAATTCATTAGTATGTATGATTTTGAATCATAGCATCCCCATGAATAAGCTCCACCTTGTTTACCTTCATTTTCATAAACATCTATCCAGCCATTTTCAAATGCGTCTTTTATATGAGAAAGATATTCTTCACCTAATGGTTTTAACGCTTCTAATATTATTTCTTTAGCTTCATCATATGTAATTTTCATATCGAAGTCACCTGTTAAAGGAACATATAAGTCGTACATATGAATATCATCTAGTCCTAAGAATTTCTTTTTAAGGTCTATATATTTATCTAATGCATGTATGCTTTCACTTACTGATTTAATAAGATTTTCATATACATCTACACTAATATTGTCTGCGAATAAAGAACCTTGTAATGCACTTTCGTATTTTCTTATTTTTGCATAGAATATTTCTGATTTAACACCACCATAAAGAGTTGATGCAAATGTATTTTTATATTGTTCATAAACAGAATATAATCCTTCAAACGCATCTTTTCTAACTCTTCTATCTTTACTTTTTAAGAATAAAGAAAAGTTTGCATGAGTTAATCTTACTTTTTTACCTTCTTCATCTTCTATTTCAGGAAACTGCATATCTGCATAAGACATCATGTCATATACATTTTCAGGAATAGCAGTTAAGTCAGATGCCGCTGCTAATATTTCTTCTTCTGTTTCACTTAATGTATGTGGTTTAACCCTTAATATTTCATCTATATATTTTTTATAGAAAGATAATTTTTCATCTCGTAGATATTCGTTTAATTTAGCTTCATCCATGCTTATTATTTCTGGAACCATATATGAAGTTGCCATAGATAGTTCAGTTGATAACATATCTATTTTTGTAGCTTTTCCTTGGTTTTCATTTATTCTCGTATCTTCATGACTTTTCATATGAGTATATACATATAATTTTTCAAGTATTCTACCTGCTTCTTCTGAAGTATGTAATGCTTCGTATAAATTAGATTTTGATTCGGCTAATTTACCTTTGTACTTTGCAACTTTTTCTACTAATTCTTTTACTTTATCTATATCTTTTTCTAAATCTGATTCACTTGGATACATTTCATCAATAGTCCATTTAAATTGACTTTCAATCTTTTGTCTTTCCATCTTTCGTCTCCTCTCAAATTGGGCATTATATCTTTATATTTTACCTAATTTACCATATTTTAATCTAATGTTTTATTAATTCTATTTTTATTATAATAATATAATATTTCCCAAAAATTAATATTTATATTGCTATTTATCATAAAAATATAAGTCTAAAACACCGTCTACATCTCTTATTCGTCTTTCAATCTCTTCTATTATAATTCTTCTATCATAGCTAATCTTGTATTGCGCTGTCCAAATTTGACTACCTTTACTATTCACATCAAAGTTTTTTATACTTATTTTACATTCTTTTAAAATTGCAAATGTAGCAGTTACAGCTTCTAAACTTGATATTGTAAGACATATATTACAAGCGGCTTTTTTAAAAAATAATTTATCAATCCTCTTCAATGATAATAAAGTAATCATTTCTAATACCCATGCAGTAATTCCTAAAATATATTGACCATATCCTATTGCAATTCCTATACATGCAGTTGCCCAAATCCCAGCGGCAGTGGTCAAACCTGTTATTCCACTAGAATTTTTTAAAATAGCTCCTGCACCTATAAACCCTATCCCAGACAATACTTGAGCTGGAAGCCTAGCTGGGTCCATATTACTATATGAACTATATGCTATAAACAACTCAACAGCAGTTATAGATGTAACACAAGAGCCTATAGAAACAAGGATATGCGTTCTGAATCCAGCAAATTGATTAGACCTTTCTCTTTCTAATCCAGTAAGACCACCTATAATTAGGCAAATCAACAATCTTATAATAATTTCTTTCTCGTTGATAAGATCCCCTCCCCCTATTTGATTAAAATCATATTCGTTATTTATACTAATAAATTTCTTATTATTATTGTATTTATTTTTCTATCAAAAATTTACAAATATGAACTTTTTCATAAAATAAATAACCCACGAGTTTGTGGGTTATTTGCTCAAATATATATATTTATTTATCAAAATATTTATTTGTTTACTTGCTTCCTCTAATTCATCTCTAAATATATCTGGATATTGTATATACGTATTTATTTGCTCTCTTACTTCTTCAATTTCTTTTTTTATCATTTCTAATTCATTATTTTCCATATTATCACCACTAACATTTAAATTTTAATTACTTACTATTGACGCATATTAATAAAAGAATCTTTTAATCTGTCCATTTTAGAATAACAAAATTGTGATACTAGACCAACAAAAAATCCGGTAACTAATGAAGTTGCCAACATAAAAGGTAAATATGTTATCATCAATAAATTTTCAACTAAAATACTCGCTACCAATAACTGTCCAATATTATGACCTATTGCTCCTACTATACTGACTCCAATTGTTGAAAATCCCTTAATTTTGTTAACTAAAAACATTAATATTAAACTTAAATATGCCCCCCCTATGCTAAATAATAAATAAGACATCGG
>CAMEPL010000009.1 GCA_945931665.1 uncultured Clostridium sp.
TTTTTATGGCTTCTTTTCTATCTTGTATAATCAGATAATTATCTAATTTAGTATTCATACCTTTTAAGATATCATCTATTATATCCATTTCATTTTCAAATCTAGGATTATCTGAAGTTATAATTGAAATATTAGAATTATCTTGAGCAATTTTTCCCATAATAGGTCTCTTTGTTTTATCTCTATCTCCGCCGCATCCAAATACTAAAATAATTCTTCCTTTTGTAAATAACTTTACACTTTGTAATAAATTAAGTAATGCATCAGGAGTATGAGCATAATCTACTATTATATTTATATTTTTTTCATTTTCAACACGGTCTAATCTTCCGGGAACACTTCTTAGATTTTTAACTCTCTTAATTACTTCTTCACATTTTATTCCCAACGCTACACATGTGCTTATTGCTGCCAAAGTATTATATACATTAAAATATCCTAATATAGGTATAGAGACATTATATTTACCTTCATCTGTAGTTAAAGTATACTCTGTTTTATTATGGTATAATTTTATATCTGTAGCTCTGAAATCAGCTTTTTTATTTATACCATAAGTATAAGTTTTTATGTTTCTATTTAAACTATGTTCAAAAAACTCTTCTCCAACTTTATCATCTATATTAAAAATATTTACTGCATTTGTTTTATAAAATAATTTTTCTTTAGCACGTTTATAATTTTCAATATTTTTATGAAAATCTAAATGATCTTGAGTTAGATTTGTAAATACCCCTATTTTGTAATCAATACAGTCTACTCTATTTAAAACTAAAGCATGTGAAGAAACTTCCATAATACAGTACTTACAGTCATTTAGTATCATTTGATTTAAATTTTTTTGTATATCTAAACTTTCTGGTGTCGTATTTTTAGATATTATATTTTTATCTCCATCGTATATTTCTATAGTTCCTATACTTCCTACTTTACTGTCATATTCAAGTATCTGTCTTATAAAGCTAACTGTACTTGTTTTTCCATTTGTACCTGTAATTCCAACTAAATTTATCTTTTGACATGGATTGTCAAAAAAATTCTTTGCAATTATGGCCATAGATTTTTTTATATTTTCTACTCTCACATACGTTATATCTTTTTTATAATCTACTTTCTTATCGATTAAAATGGCTTTAGCGCCCCTTTTTATAGCATCATCTATAAAGTCGTGTCCATCTACATTGTGCCCTTTTACACATATGAACATAGTACCTTCTATCACAGTTCTAGAATCATACGAAATATCTTCTATATCTATATCTACTGGCCCATTAATAGCTAAAATGTCAATTGATTGTAACATTTTTAAAAGTTTCATAAGCTCCCCCTTAGAAAACAATACCTCTCGATAATTAGTAACTAACTTTATTTTACTTATGTATCTAAAAATTTTCTGTCTTCTTGTTCTTGAAAATTTCTCAATAAAGAATATACTTCTTCATTACTTGAAAAAAAGTCTATCAGTGTATTTATCTTTTCGAGCGTATCATAATTTATTGTATGTTCTATCTTTTCTGTTTCTTCATGTATACTGTTTTTTAATCCTAAAATCTCCAAAAATTTATAAATCGTATTATGCCTCTTTAATAGAGTTTCCCCTAGTTTATACCCTGTTTTAGTTAGCTTTATATAGTCATATTTTCTATATTCTATTATACCTTTTTCATCTAACTTTTTTATCATCTTTGTAACAGAAGCAGGCTTTATATTTAATTCAACTGCTACATCTTTTACTTGTACATTCTGATTTTTAAGATATATTCTATAAATCATCTCTACGTAATCTTCCTCACTAGGTGTTAATTTATTGTTTTTCATATATTCACTAAATGTAAAATATTCACTCAAAAAAACACCTCCTATATATTTATTATTTTTTTTTATAAAATTTATTACTACTTTGCACAATTTATATATTAGTTTCATAACTTAAAATTATAAATGTTAGCTTAGGCTAAAATTTTTAAGGAGGAATTAAAATTGAAAAGATTAACAGACGTAAATATAAAAACAACAGCTCAGGTAGAAGAATTGCTATCAGATGGTAATTTAAGAGAGAGAATGTTGGCACTTGGCTTTACAAAAGGTGCTCTTATAGATGTATTGAGAAAAGGTCCTAAAAACCACCTCACTGTATATAGAATTAGGGGGAGTAAAATTGCCCTTAGAAAAGAGGAAAGTAATTTGATTTTAGTGAAATAATAGGAGGATATATAAATGGGTTTGACATATAAAAATTGTAAGATCAAATCTCTACAAGATTCCTTTAATATAAAACAAAAAGAAAATTCATATATTGTTGCATTAGCAGGAAATCCAAATACCGGAAAAAGCACTGTATTTAATTATTTAACTGGTTTAAAACAACATACTGGTAATTGGCCAGGTAAGACAATAGCAACTGCTAGGGGGGAATTCACATATAATAATATAAACTACAATCTTATTGATTTACCTGGAACATATTCATTATTTGCGCTATCACAAGAAGAAATAGTAGCTAGAGATTTTATATGTTTTGGAGATGTAGATGCTGTTATAGTTGTATGCGATGCAACATGTCTTGAAAGAAACTTAAATTTACTTTTTCAGGTATTAGAATTAACTAGTAAAGTCGTTTTATGTGTTAATTTAATAGATGAGGCTGAAAAGAAATCAATAAAGATAAATAAAGACAAAATGGAGGAATTATTGGGTATTCCAGTCATTTTAACAAGTGCACGCAATAAAATTGGAATGGATGATTTACAACACGCATTAGAAAAAGTTGTTTTGCAAGAAAAAGTCGATAATAAAAGTTACGTAATATATAATGATGAAATAGAGACTTTAGTAGATTCTTTTAAAGAAGATTTAAAAAATACATTTCCTCAAATAAATTCAAGATGGCTTGGTCTTAGAATTATTGATGGCGATGAAAGTCTATTTTCATCTTTAAGTAATTATATTGAAGGAGATTTTGAGGAGACTCTAGAATATATAAAACATCAAGTTCCTCAAAATTTAGACAAGAAAAAAATAAGAGATGAAATTTCAAAATTAAATTATGACTACGCTTCAAACTTGTTTAAAAGTGTAGTCACTAAAAAAAATGATAAAGAAGACTTAGATGACAAAATTGATTCTATAATTACATCAAAATATTTTGCAATACCGATAATGCTTTTTATGCTCGCTATAATCTTATGGATAACTATATCTGGTTCAAATTATCCTTCTGAGATTATATCTAGTCTTTTATTTAGTATTGAACCTGGCATGTATTCTTTTTTAACAAGTTTAAATATTCCAATATGGATTTGTAATATGATAGTTTATGGATTATACAAAACATTTGCTTGGGTTGTCTCAGTAATGCTACCACCTATGGCTATTTTCTTTCCTTTATTTACATTTTTGGAGGATTTAGGGTATTTACCTAGAGTCGCTTTTAATTTAGATCATTTATTTAAAAAATGTAAAACACATGGTAAACAGTGCTTAACTATGTGTATGGGCTTTGGATGTAATGCCTGTGGTGTAATAGGATGTAGAATTATTGATTCTCCAAGAGAGAGACTAATTGCAATACTTACAAACACATTCGTTCCTTGTAATGGACGCTTTCCTACTTTAATCGCAATATCTACTATATTTTTTACTTCGGCAATTGGAAACACATTTTTTTCTAGTATATCTACTGCAATTTTTGTTACTTTAATAGTACTTACAGGAATCATTGTAACTTTACTTGTATCTTATGTATTATCTAAAACACTTCTAAAAGGAGAAAGTTCTACATTTACATTGGAATTGCCGCCTTATAGAGTCCCACAAATAGGGAGAATAATATATACTTCCTTAATCGATAGAACTTTATTTGTATTAAGTAGAGCCGTTATAGTTGCTATTCCTGCTGGTATAATAACATGGCTTTTAGCAAATACTTATATTGGAGATATGACAATCTTAAACCATATTGCCTTATTTTTAGATCCAATAGGAAAATTTATAGGATTAGACGGTTTTATACTTTTGGCGTTTATCCTCGGTATGCCCGCAAATGAAATTGTAATACCAATTTTAATAATGTCTTATATGGCTACGGGTTCTATGACCGATTATACAAGTCTTCAAGAATTAGGTAACTTGCTTACTGACCACGGTTGGACTTATTTGACAGCACTTAACTTAATGCTTTTTAGCTTGCTACATTGGCCGTGTACAACTACATTATTGACAATAAAAAAGGAAACAAAGAGTTTTAAATGGACTGCTCTTGGTTTTTTAATTCCAACAACTATAGCATTTTTTGTATGTACAATTACTAGAGTATTATATGATATATTGACATTTATTGTATAAAAATTTTTATTTTAAACATATTTCAAAACTAAATATTTTGCTGTATCTTACTATGTAACATACTACAAGGTACAGCTTTATAATTTATTTTTTTAATATTTACTTCAATAATTCTAAATTTTCTAATAAATTTGATTTTTTTACTGATTATTTTTTGTCAATATAGTACAATTATAATATATAGAATATATTTTTATGGAGGGATTATTATGGATAAATTATTCATTTTATTATTTATTTTATTTGGTATAGGTTTTATTTATTTTCTTTTTATGGTAAGTATTCAATTTACACGTATTAATAAAATTAATTTACAATTGGGTATGGATGTTACTAAGCTGTATGATAATGATGATGATGAACTTGTCGACTTGTTAAGTTATCTTATTAAAAAGTGTGCTATGTTTTTATATAAGGTTTCTGCCAAACTCTAGAAAATCATCCTTAAACCCATTTATAAAAATTAAATTTCCTTGCAATGTATATATATAAATTATAATTAACAATATTAAAAAAATATAATTTCATATACATGATAGATATACATATTAAAAAAAGTGGGATATTATCCCACTTTTTTATCTCAAACAGGTCGTTATGATATAAAATTAGTCCTAATAAAAATTCTTTAATTGATTTAATCGACTTGGATGTCTCAATTTTCTTATGGCCTTAGCCTCTATTTGTCTAATTCTTTCTCTTGTAACTCCAAATACTTTTCCTATTTCTTCTAAAGTTTTAGGGTCATCATCATCAAGACCAAATCTCATTCTTAAAACTTTTTGTTCTTGATCACTAAGTCCTGTTAGTAATTCATTTATTTTCTCCCTTAAATTGTGTTGTTCCACTTCATGCATAACTACATCGGAAAAGTTAGCATCTGAAGGTATAAATTCTACTAAACTACTGTCTTCATCTTCTTTTATAGGCGTATCTAATGATACTACATTTTTGTCTCTTTTTAGAATTTCAATAACTTTATCAACGTCCATATCACAAATATCAGCCAACTCTTCTAATGATGGCTCTCTTTGTAGAACATTTGAAAGCTCTTGTTTTTTTCTTTTAACAAAATTAATTCTTTGATGAAGGTGAACAGGTATTCTAATAGTATTTTCACAATCGTCGATATATCTTGTAATGCTTTGTTTTATCCACCAAGTAGCATACGTACTAAACTTATACCCTTTAGTATAGTCGTATTTTTCTACGGCTTTGATAAGACCTATATTCCCCGCTTGTATTAAGTCAAGCATATCAACATTTTCTTTTCTATATTTTTTGGCTATACTTACAACTAATCTATAATTAGCGTTTATAAAATCTTCTTTTGCCTCAGGTATTTCTTCATTAACCTTTTTAGCCAGTTCAACTTCTTCAACTGCAGATAGCATTTTATATTCTTCAATTTCTTTTAAATACATTTTCATTGCATTTGATGATCCTGAAGTATCTGCATGGACATAATTTTCGTAAGTATTTTCTTTTTTAGCCCCCATAATATAACCCCTTCTTTTACACATAGTTTATTTAAATCTTATATAGCTATTATATGTTTGTAAATAAAAAAAATGTAATTCCATTTAATCAAAATGTCAATTACCTTATCTATATATAATTCTACGTTTTTTTATAAAAACCTTTATTTTTTCACAAAATTTTGCAATATAGATAAAAAAATTTTTATTTACAAACTTTTAAATCAATAAAATTCTTGAAACTAAATCTTAGTGATGGTCGTGTCCACAACCGCAACCACCTTCATGATTATGTTCATGACCATGGTCATGTCCACAGCCACATTCATGACCGTGCATCATTTCTTCTTTTTTTATTTTTTCTTCCATTTCAAAGAATTCTTTTTTCATTTGATCGTATGTAGGAAGAGATGCTTCTGTATCGTATTCTTCTCCAGTCCAATCAGCATACATCATTTCATTTCCGTTTGTAAGTATCATTCTACCTGCAGTAGTTATGTTATCTACATCTTCAAGGAAGTCTATTTCTTTTTGTAATGCTTCTCCTTCCATTACAAAGTCTTCATCAACACATGTAGCTATTAAAACTGGTACATAATAATCTTCACCATCTTCTTTTACAACAACATTTACTATTATGTCTAAAACCCCTTCAGCTCCTTCTTCAAATTCACTTAAAGGCACATTAGTGTCTATCATATCTTGAGGTACTAGTAAATCCTCCATTAGATATTTTAATACTCTTTCTTTAACAAATTCTTTTGACATACTTTTCTCCTTTCTTTTAAGAAAAACCTCATTATTGATTCTTTTCAAGGTATATTTTCTTGCAACATATTGATAAATTTATATCTTTTTTAAATTTTAAACAAAATTACTATCAATACGTTATAAAATACACAAAATTATTTGTCTCTTTACTTAGAAAATACCATATTTCTTCTTTATAATATAATAGATTTAAAAATTTTTCAATCTTATTTATTACTTATTTTATATAGTATTCAATATTTTGGTATATTTGTAAAGTCAAAATACAAAGTTCTCATATTTTAGTAATGAAATCTTTATTTTATTAAGTAAAGTGAGGCTTTATATTTTATTTTATTAAGTAAAGTGAGGCTTTATATATTGTTTTGTTCTATCTTTATAGTTATACCCATTTTATACTATATTAATTCTCTATAATATATAATTTCATTTTTATGTCTTTTTCTTAAAAATTCCTTAAAATAAAGATATTTTAATTTTTTTAGTATATAATCATGTTACAACATTGTAATCGTATTTATTTTAAAAAAACTATATATTATTAATATGAACAAATTATATATTTTAAGAAATAATACAATCTATGTATTGGGAGGAAGTAAAATGAAAATCAAAAACAAAATAGTTTCTGTATTAATGGCGACATGCTTAACATTTTCTTCTTTTGGCATGAGCAAATCTTTTGCTGATAGCTCAAAAGTAGTTACTATTGGCGTAAACAACACTGCAGAACAAAGACAGACTATTTTAAATTACTTTGGTGTAAAAGAAAACGAAGTACAAATTATAACAGTAAATAATAAAGAGGAAAGAGCTTATTTAGGTAAAGTAGCTACAGAAGAACAATTAGGTACTAAAACTTATTCTTGTGCTTATGTTGAACCTACAAAGGAAGGTAGCGGTATCAATGTAAAGACAGCAAATATAACTTGGGTAACATCTTCTATGGTTGCTACTACTTTATCAACTGCTGGACTTACTGGTGCTAACTGTGTTATAGCTGCTGTGTTCCCTGTAAGTGGGACTGGGGCTCTAACTGGTGTTATGAAGGCTTTTGAAAATGCTACTGGTGAAACTCTTGATGAAGATAAAAAAGAACTTGCTTCTGAAGAATTAATCACTACAGGTGATTTAGGAGATCAAATAGGTCAAGATAAGGCTACAGGTATAATAAATGATGTCAAAGCTGATATTATAAAAAATAATACAAGCGATAAAACTCAAATTGCAAATACAATAAACAATATAACTAATAATTACAACGTAACTTTAACAGATGCTCAAGTTGATAAAATAATCGCTTTAATGGAAAAAATAGCAGCTCAACATTATGATTATAATGAAATGAAAGCTACTTTAAATAATGTATCTGATGTTGTACAAGATAATCTAAAAGAAGCTGGTGAAGATGTAGGTAGTTCTTCTGGAATATTAAGTGCTATAGGTTCATTCTTTAGTTCTATAGGTGACTGGTTCTCTAATTTATTCTCAGGTTCTAAAGACTTAGGTATATTAGGGGAAACTAATGACTCTATGCTAGGTAGTCAATCTATAATCGATGCAACTGATAAAGCTGCTGAAAATTTACCTTCAAGAGAAGAAGCTGAAGGGTTCTTTACTAAAATAATAAATTGGTTCCGTAACTTATTCTCATCAGATGATTCAAGTAACGGTTCTGATAATTCAAATAGTAATGACGGTAGTACAATGATTAACCCTGATAATAGTGGTAATAATACCGATAACAATACAAATAGTGACTCTAATGTTAATACTGATGATAATTCTAACATAAATGACAATCAAAATAGTGATAATGGTTCATCAGATAATAATACATTAGTTCCAGAAGTAGAAACTGACACAGAACATTTTGATAGTAATTAATAGTTTAATATAAATTAATATTTAAAAATTTTATGTAAATAACTTTCTACAATAAATTAAAAGAGAGATAAGCATATATAAATTAGCTTATACCTCTTTTAATTTTAAGATATAACTTTAATAATTTAATGTTATAAAAATAGCCTATTTTAAACTAATAAATTTATATTATTTGCTCATTTCTCTCGATTTTTCAACACAGGCACAAACTGCATTTATTACAGCAGATCTCATACCTTCGTTTTCTAAAACTTTTACTGCATCTATTGTAGTTCCCGCTGGTGAACAAACCATATCTTTTAATTCACCTGGATGTTTTCCACTATCAAGTACCATCTTAGCTGAACCAAGAACTGCTTGTGCTGCAAAATTATAAGCTTGTTTTCTAGGCATTCCCGCCATAACTGCAGCATCTGCCATAGCTTCTATAAACATAAATACGTATGCCGGAGAAGAACCACTAACTCCTATTACTGCATCTATTAAATACTCGCCTATTACTTCGCTTTTTCCAAAAGAATCAAAAATAGCTTTTACTATTTTTAACTCTTCATCTTCTATATTTTTATTTGGGCATAAAGCTGACATGCCTTCATTTACAAGGGCTGGTGTGTTAGGCATAGTTCTAACTACTTTTTTATCATTTCCTATTATTTTTTCTATTCCCGCTATATTTTTGCCAGCTGCTATTGAAACTACTATTTTTTCATTGCCAATTAAGTCTTTTACATCAGTTAAAACATCATCAAATATATTTGGTTTAACAGCCATAAAAACTATATCCGAGTTTTTTACAACTTCTCTAGTATCTAAAGTAACATTTATCTTATATTCATCTTTTAGTTTTTCAAGATTTGTCATTGTCTTAGCAGAAGCTATTACATTTTGAGGCTTTACTAAGTTTGATTTTATAATACCTCCTATTATAGCGCCTGCCATATTACCTGCACCTATAAATCCTATTTTTTTCATAAATTTTATCCTTTCTTTTGCAAATTATGCAAATAAAATTTTTAAATATATTATATATCTATAACAATTATAATATTAAAATTTAACCTATACACACTTTTTTATGATTTTTACAATATAAAATAATTTTTTATATATTTAATTCTTCCTATTTTAAAAATATTTGTATATAATTAATCTATATGTAAAGGTGGGGATGTAATTAATATGAAGTCAATTGGAATTATAGATTTAGGATCAAACTCATTAAAATTATTAATTGCAGAACAGAGACATTCGAGTAAAATAAATGTACTGTTTGAAAGAAAGCATCAAATAAGACTTAGCGATTATTATATTGATGATATACCAAATTTATCGGCGATAGGAATATATAAATTAGTTTTGAGCATACAAAATTTTAAAGAAAAGTGTAAGTATTTTGACTGTGATAAAATCATAGTTGTAGCAACTGAAACACTTAGAAAATGTGCTAATAAAGATATTATATTAAATGAAATAAAAAAGGAAACTGGATTAGATGTTAAGATACTTTCAGGTTATGAAGAATCTTACTTAGGTTATATAGCGACTGTAAATACTTTAAATTATAATAATTATTTTTTAGTAGACATGGGTGGGGCTAGTGTTGAAATAGCACTTATAAAAAATAAAAAATTTAAAAATTATGCCAGTTTACCTCTAGGACCTATTCCTCTTTCAAGTAGATTTAATTTATTTAACAGGATATCTCCTTTTACTAGAAATGAGTTTAAAAATTATCTTTATAGAGTATTTAATAAATACCCTTGGTTAAAACAAGGGCGAAATCTACCTATAATAACTATTGGAGGTTCTATAAAAAATATTGCGCAGATTCATATATGCAATAGTGAAACTTATATAGAACCCTCTTTGCATAACTTTCAAATGAATTATTCTGAGATTTCTTATATAAATAATATAATTTGTAGTCTAGATTATAATGAAAGAATAAATATAAAAGGAGTATCTAAAAAACGAGCAGATGTTATATGTGCTAGTTCTAATTTTATGAAGTATTTTATGCTTTATACACATAGTAAAAAAATTATTATAAATAGTTACGGTATTAGAGAAGGAATATTTTTTAGTTGTTTAGAAGAATAAACCTAGCTATATAAAATATAGCTAGGTCATTATTATACTCTTTTATCTATTAGGAGATTTTCTTTCTATATTTAATTCTTTATCAAGTTTTCTAAGTATTTCTCTAAAATCATGGTCTCCTTCTTTTTCAAGAACTATATGTTCTCCTACTAAACGTCTGAATTCAGCATCTGATTTTTCAAGGTCTTTATCAGTTATTTCATCTAATTTTTTAAGTCTCTTATCTATATCTTCTATTAATTTTTTACCATCATCAATCATTTCTTTATTTAATTTATTTACTTTATCGTTATCTGAATTACCTTCTTTTTCCATATTATCTATAAATTCTTGAACTTTAGATTTACTGTCTACTAACGCATCTTTTACTTCTTTTAAGTACTCTTTATTACCGGGATAATCATGGTCTTTATAGTATTTTTCTGCGCTATCTACATTACCATAAATATAGTAACTTTCTTCTAGTGGTACTATACTCGATTCATAGTTTTTAGTGTAGACATTATAGTAATTTTCATCTACTACCTTATCTGCTACACTATCTTCGTTATTTGTAGTATTATTTGTGTTTTCATTTGTTTTTTTGTTACTACATGCAACTGCTCCTAAAACCATTACTAACGCTAATAATAAAACTAAAAATTTATTTTTCATATTAAGTCCTCCGCTTTAATTAATTTTCTATTTTATTATTTAACGTATTTAGATTATTATACTTTTTTAACAAAAAATTTTAAAATTATTTTTAGTATAAAAATTTAAACCTTTGAATAACTAAATAAAAAAGTCGTCAATTAAAATTTTTAATCGACAACTTTTTTATTATAAACATATTCTACATTATTACTTTATATGTAATATATTCTAAGATGATATCTCCACTATATCTTTTCTTATTCTTTAATTAATTTTTTCTCTACTAAAAAGTCGTGTGCAACCTTTTCTGGTGATTGTCCTAATTCATCCACTTTATAGTTAAGATTTATCATAGTTTTTTCATCTATTTTACCTGCTAATTTATTAACTACTTCTCCCACATCTGGATATTTTTCTAATATATCATTATTTACTATTGGCACTGCATAATATGGTGGGAAGTAATTTTTATCGTCCTTTAATACTCTTAACTTAAATTTTTCTAAAAGACCATCTGTAGAGAATGCATCTATAACTTGGGCCTTTCCACTTGTCAAAGCTTGATATCTTAAAGAACCATCCATAGATTTTATATCTTTAAATTTCATATTATAAGTTTTTGTAAGTCCTTTTAAACCGTCCTCTCTATTTTCAAAGGCCAATGTTGGAGAAAATACAAATTCGTCTGAGTACTTAGTTAAATCAGAATAAGTTTCTATATTATATTTTTGTGCTACATCTTCTTCCATAGCCAATGTATATGTATTGTTAAATCCTAACGGGTCTAATAGTTGTAAGTCATAATTTTTCAAAACACTTTCTTTTACGTGATTATATACATCATCAGAAGTTCCTTGTGGTTGTTCCTTCATTATATTTACTAATATTGTTCCTGTATAATCTACACATACATCTACTTTTTTTTCAACCATAGAATTCCAAAGTACAGATGTACCAAGATTCATTTTTCTCTCTATATTATAATCAGTATATTCTTCTAACAAATCTGCATACATATTACCAAGTATAAGTTGTTCAGTATAATCTTTAGAACCTACAACTATAGTTTCTTTTTGTGCAAAACTTGAGAAGAAATATCTACCACAACCTATAAATATAATTACTAATGCTGTAGCTACACCAATAACTTTTCTTCTTCTAGCTTTGTATTTAGGGTTTCTATATTCTTTAGGATTTTTGGCATGTCTACTTTTTCTACTCTTATTTGTACTTATTCCTTCTGGTGTTGCGGCTGTTTCTATTTTAGAGAATACAAAATCAACACATAAAGCTAGTATACAAGCTGGTATAGCCCCTGCCAAAATCATAGTATTATTTACAGTTTGTACACCTGAAAATACTAAATATCCAAGACCACCAGCCCCTACAAATGCTGATAAAGTCATAAGACCTACTGCAGATACTGCTGATATTCTAACACCGGCCATAATTACTGGAAGTGCAAGAGGTAATTGTATTTTAAAAAGTACTTGTCTAGGAGTTAATCCTATTCCTGTTGCTGATTCAAGTATTCCTGAATCAATTCCAGTAATACCAGTACTTGTATTTTTGACTATAGGAAGTAGTGAATAAAGTACTACCATAAAAATTGCAGGCGTACTACCTATCCCTAAAACTGGAACTAATAATCCAAGAAATGCCATAGATGGGACTGCCTGTACAATATTTATAAATCCTAATATATATTTTCTAACCGATTTACAATATGATATAAATATACCAAGAGGAATACCTATAACTATAGCCAAAACTATAGCGATAATTGTCAATTCAACATGTTGGTATAATAATTGCAATATCTTTGAGTGTTCAGTCACTAAGTAATTCATAAAACTAGCCAAGGATATTCACCTCCATTTCCAAGAATTGTTCACTTAAAACAGAAAGTAAACTACTTCTTGTTATCAAACCTACTAATTGACCATCCCTTGAAACTACAGGTATATGGCCTACTTGTTCTTTATTCATAATATTAAGTATTTCAATCAAGTTGCAATCATCATAAACAAATAATGGGTCTTTGTTCATCACTTTGTATATATAATAATCTTGAATTCCATTTCTTCTTAATTCTTTTACTGTTAAAATTCCAACTAATAAATTATTTTTATCTGTAACTAATAGACTGTCTACTTTATTAGTTCTCATTATTTCCATCGCCTGTATAACGGTTCTTGTTTCAATTGCTTTTATTGGATCTTTTATCATTATATCTTTAGCTTTTATATATTCTGGAGCACTCCATAATCTGTCGCTGCCTATAAAGTCTTTTACAAAGCTATTTGCTGGATGTTTTAAAAGATTTTCTGCTGTGTCATATTGTTGTATTTTACCACCTTGCATAATGCATATCTTATCAGCCAATTTTAAAGCTTCATCCATATCATGAGTTACGAATATAATAGTCTTTTTAAGCTCTTGTTGAAGCTCATAAAGCCACTCTTGAAGTTGTGTTCTTGTAATTGGATCTAATGCACTAAATGGTTCATCCATTAAAATTATATCGGCATCTGTTGCAATTGCCCTTATGACACCTATTCTCTGTTGCTGTCCACCACTTAATTCTGAAGGGTATTTATACAAAAATTCATCTGGATCAAGCCCCACCATCTTAACAAGTCTTTCTGTATTTTCGCTTATCTCTTTTTCACTTTTATCGCCTTTTAATTTTGGAATTAATTCGATATTTTCTTTTATTGTTAGATGAGGAAATAAACCTATATTTTGAATTACATAGCCTATATTTCTTCTTAATTTGATTGGATCCTCTCGCGATATCGGTTTCCCGTCTATGTATATTTCGCCACTTGTTGGTTCAATAAGTTTGTTTATTAGTTTTAATGTGGTTGTCTTTCCACAACCACTGGGACCTATTAAAACTACAAAACTTCCACTTTCAATAGTTAGGGATATATCGTCAAGTATAACTTTATCACCTGCAGTTTTCACAATATTCTTAATTTCAATCATATTTTCGACCCCCTTATACAACTTATAGCAGATATATAAGTTGTTATTAATATAATAACATATTATTAGTTTTCTAACAATTACATTTTTGTAACTTTTTGTATATCACTTTTTATCTTTTTCCTCATATAAAATATAATAATATAGAATTATTACATGAACATTAAATTTTTCCATAATTTCCCTTAAACTATAATTACATATATAATTATAACAAGTGTCTAATTGGATATTATAATATTTCCTTCCAATAAAAAAAGTGTGATTTGTAACCAATTACAAATCACACTTTTTTATATTAATCTACCGAAATCTCTAATCCTGATAATCTTTCTGACGGTTGAATTATAACAAGTTGACCAGGCTCACTAAATTGAAGATGATATGATTCCCCAGATGCCTGACCTATAAGATTTTTCCATGATAATTGTGCAACTTTAGCTTCTGGTTTTCTTCCTGTCCATGCTACTATTGCATCTGGATCTACACAACAAGGTGCTTCTATAACAAGTGGATTCCCATCTGTTATAATTGCTACATCTTGAACTGAATTTGTATTGTTTTTTAAATAAGTAGAAAATAAACCTCTTTGAGATATTACTCCTGAGCCCACAAATGTTGTTGAATATGTAAGTTCTTCTGTAAATGCCAATAAGTTTTCACTTTCTACATTTATTGAATCTCCTGGCTCTAAGTGGACAATATCTACATGGTATGCATTCTCTGCTAAGTAAACTTCTCCCTGGCCTTCTACAGACATTATAGGCATATTCTCACCTGTTATCTTTCTTTGTAGATGACCAAATAAGGCTCCTCCTAGACCTCCACCATTATTAGGACCTAATAATAGTTTTTCGAATCTAAAATCACCCTTATATGCTACCATAGCACCTTTTTTAGCATAGAATCTACCGCTACCTCTTGCTATACACATTAGCTCATTAGTTACATCGAATTTAATCATAAAATTCCCCCTGCTTTATCAATAACTGTATTGAAATTTATCTATTTACCTTCTTTTTTATCTTCAAATAATTCTATTTCTTTCATTAATTCCTGTACTAATTTATCTTCTGAAATTTTTCTAACTATCTCACCTTTTTTAAATAATATTCCTTGACCATTACCTCCAGCTATACCAATGTCGGCTTCTCTAGCTTCTCCAGGACCATTTACAACGCATCCCATTATAGCAACTGTTATATCTTTATTTAAATCTTGTATCTTCTCTTCTACTTCATTTGCAATTTCTATTAAATTGATATTACATCTACCACAAGTTGGGCAAGATACTATTTTTATTTTATCATTTAATAAGTTTAAACTTCTAAGTATATCTTTTCCTACTTTTACTTCTTCTACAGGATCTCCTGTAAGAGATATTCTCATAGTATCTCCTATACCTTTTAAAAGTAGTGAACCGATACCTATTGAAGATTTAATTGTTCCAGCTCTAACACCACCAGCTTCTGTTATTCCTATATGAAGCGGGTAATCCACCTTTTGGCTCATAAGTTCGTATGCTTCTACAGCTGTGTATATATTTGAGGATTTTAATGATATAACTATATTATGAAAATCTAAATCTTCAAGTATTTTTATATGTCCCATAGCACTTTCGACTAATGCCTCTGGTGTTGGAGAACCGTATTTTTTAAGAAGTTCTTTCTCAAGAGAACCTCCATTTACACCTATTCTTATTTTTAAATCTCTTTCTTTACATTTTTCTACAACAGCTTTTACTCTTTCTATGCTTCCGATATTACCAGGATTTATTCTTATCCCGTCTATACCTTGTTCGATAGCTTCTAATGCTAATCTATAGTCAAAATGTATATCTGCAATTATAGGTATATTTATTTGTTCTTTTATTTTTGATATGCTTTTTGCTGCATCCATATCGACAACAGCAACCCTAACTATATCACATCCAGCTTCTTCAAGCCTTTTTATTTGTGCTACAGTCTTTTCAATATCTCTTGTATCTGTATTAGTCATAGATTGTACTGAAATTGGATTATTTCCACCAATTTTTACATCTCCAACCTTGACTTCTCTAGTCAATTTTCTTTTGTAACTCATATTTCACCTTCTATTTTTAATTAGGATAAATCTTAATTATATATAATTAGAATAACCTTAAAATATCCTTATATGTTATAAATAGCATAAATGCCATTAATACACTCATACCTACTATATTTATCATAGCTTCTTTGCTTGGATCTAATTTCTTTCCACCTCTTAAACCTTCTATTAATAGTAAAAGTAATCTTCCTCCATCTAATGCAGGAAATGGAACTAAGTTCATAATTCCTAAGTTTAAACTTATGACTGCACCTAGATATAATAAATTAGTTATGCCCATTCTAGCTGCATCTGAAACCATTCCTATTACCCCAACTGGTCCTGCAACAGAATTTGATATTCCACCTGCAACTCTACCTGTGACTAATTGACCTAAAAACTCTACCATCTGTACAGTTATATCCCATGTAGTTGTTAATGCAGTTGTAAATGATTTAATTATATTTTTAGTTCTATCAAAAGTTATACCTATTATATAAGTTTGAGTATCTTTATTGTATGTAGGATTGATATCAAATTTAATTTCTTTTTTATCTCTCTCTACTACTATACTTACTTTTTCTCCTTTAGAAGTTGATATTATATTTGTTATATCAGTAGATGAGTTTACTTTTTGGCCATTTACAGATTTAATTTCATCGCCCACTTGAATTCCAACGGCTTGTGCAGGAGCTTTATCTACTAATGTACCTACTTTTGTTGTAGGAACACCTATCATTAAGAATAAAACTACTAAAAATCCAATACAGCCTAAGAAATTGAAAAATGGTCCAGCAAATATTATACTCGCTCTTTGTAAAATCGTCTTTTCTGCAAAAGAACCTTCATTTACTACAACTTCATCATAAGATTCATTTTTATCTTCGATATCTTCTTTATTTTCTATTTTTAAAGTATTATCTTCATCTTCATTTGTGTCTTCTTCAGATCTATCGAAACCATCTTCTTCACCTTCCATACTTACGTACCCACCTATTGGTAGAACTCTAAGTGAATATTCAGTCCCGTTTTTTTCTTTACTATAAATTTTAGGTCCCATTCCTATTGAAAATTCATGAACAGTTACCCCATTTTTCTTCGCCAATAAAAAGTGTCCAAATTCATGTATTAGGATGATTATCCCAAATAATAATAATGCAATTACTATTGTCATATATTCACCTTCCTATTTTAGTAAATCATTTATGTAACTTCTAGCCCATCTATCAACTTCTAAAATATCATCTAGTTTTGGATTTGTTATACTATTATGAGCATCTAAAGATTTTTCTATATAGTAAGGTATATCATAAAATCCAATTTGCTCTTTTAAAAACTTCTCCACAAGTACTTCATTAGAAGCATTTAAAACTGTTAAATATGTTTTTCCCTCTTTTAAAGCATCATATGCTAATTTTAAACATGGGAATGTATTCATATCAGGTTCTTCAAATGTAAGTGTACTTAGTTTTTTGAAATCGATTCTTTCAAAATTACTATGTATTCTATCTGGGTATGTAAGTGCATATTCAATTGCAAGTCTCATATCTGGCATAGATAATTGAGCTATTACAGATGTATCCACATACTCTACCATAGAATGTATTATACTTTGTGGGTGTACAACTACATCTATATCTTTATAATCAACATCAAATAACCATTTTGCTTCTATTACTTCAAGTCCTTTATTCATTAAAGTAGAAGAATCTATGCTTATTTTTTGTCCCATACTCCAATTTGGATGTTTTAAAGCTTCGTTTTTTGTGACATGTATTAAATCTTCTCTTTTCTTTCCTCTAAATGGACCTCCAGAAGCTGTTAATATTAGTTTATTTACTTGTTTTTTATTTTCCCCATTTAAGCATTGGAATATAGCTGAATGCTCACTATCTACAGGTAATATTTTTACTCCGTTTTCCTCAGCAGCCTTCATAACAATTTCACCAGCTGTAACAAGCGTTTCTTTATTTGCTAAAGCTATATCTTTTTTATGCTCAATAGCCTTCATAGTTGGTATAAGACCAATCATTCCAACTAATGCAGTTAATACTATATCTATCTCGTCTAATGTAGATATTTTTACAAGACCATCTATAGAATCTAATATCTCTATTTCGATGTCTTTTGGTATCATAGTTTTTAACTTTTCTGCACTTTCCTTTTCATAAAGGACAGCATATTTGGGCTTAAATTCTATAATCTGATCTAATAATAAATCTACACTTCTATTTGCAGATATAGCTACTACTTCAAATTTATCTCTATTTTGTCTAATTACATCTAAAGTTTGTGTTCCGATAGATCCTGTCGAACCTAACAATGTAATTTTTTTCATATTGATTCACCTCTTTCCTTTATAATAAAAATTTAATCATACAAATGTATTATATCACTATTTTATTTTGAATATATTAAATTTTTATTATAATATTATTGCTATAATTTAATATGTTCAGTCTAAAAAAAATTATAATGTTTTGTTTTAAAATGAAACATATCTTGTCCTTAAAAATTTTTATAATTTAAATATTATAAATTGATTTTCCTATATAAGATATAAAAGCTGCCTCAAAAAGTTTGAGCCAGCTTTTATTTAATAAAAAGTATTATGGCACTATAAACAAATGGTGCAACAAGGATTACACTATCAAATCTATCTAATATTCCACCATGTCCAGGTATTAAATTACCATAATCTTTTATCCCTACATATCTTTTTATTGAAGATGCAAATAAATCCCCAATTTGTGCAATTATACTTCCTATACTTCCAATTACTATCATCATTACTATATCTAATTTAAATATGTATCCAAATATTAAGCAACATATTGTGCTTCCAAGTATACCGCCTATACTTCCTTCTATTGTCTTTTTAGGACTTACTTCTGGTATTAATTTATGTTTTCCAAATAAATATCCAGTAAAGTAAGCAAAAGTATCTGTCATAAATGCTATTATAAATATTAACCAAACTACTTTTTTACCATCTGTAAAACCATCCATAGTTAGTACTATAAAATCTATCAATATTTCAACATAAAAAATACCGAAAAACGTTACTATTATATCCATAATATTTCTCTTGCATTGTAACATAGGTATAATAGAACATATAAATAAAATAAACATCGCTATATAAGTATAACTCATGTTTAAACTAAAGCAGTTTTTTATAAATAAATAAAAAGCAAATATATACCCTAAACTAAATATCGGGTTAATTTGTTTAATTTTAAAAGCTTTATAAAATTCATTAATTGCTATTGAAATAATTACAAATTCACCTATATATAGAGGTAGTCCTCCAAAGATAACTAATAGTAATAATGGAACTAAGGCTAATCCTGCTAAAATTCTGGTTTTCATAAAGACACTCCTTATTTAAGTCCACCAAATCTCCTATCTCTATTTTGATATGCATAGATTGCTTTTTGAAGCTCTTTTTCATCAAAATCTGGCCAAAACACATCAGTAAAATACAGCTCAGCATAAGCTAGTTCCCAAAGTAAAAAATTGCTTAATCTTTGTTCGCCACTTGTTCTTATAACTAAATCTGGATCTGGAATTGACTTAGTACTTAGATAATTTTTTATAGTTTCTTCTGTTATACTTTCAGAATTTAACTTATGATTTTCAATATCTCTAGAAATTTGTTTAACTGCATTTGTGATATCATATCGACCACCATAATTTAAAGCTAAATTCAAATTTGGTCCATCGTTATTTTTTGTCAATTCCATAGCTTTTTTCAGTTCTTCTAAACAAGACTTTGGTAATTTTTCTATATCTCCAATAGCTGTTAATTTTACATTATTTCTATTTAATTCTGCCACTTCTTTTTTCAAATAACTTTGTAATAATGTCATTAGAGTTTCCACTTCTAGCGCTGGTCTTTTCCAGTTTTCTGTAGAAAAAGTATATAATGTAACATGTTTTATACCTAATCTTTTACATTCTGTAATAACTGTTCTAACTGTTTCTACACCTGCTTTATGGCCAGCTGTTCTAGGTAAAAATCTTTTTTTTGCCCATCTTCCATTGCCATCCATTATGATGGCTATATGTTTAGGCAGATTTTCCATATCTATATCAAAAAACATATTATCCATATTTTCTCTCCAATACAATTTCTGACTCCTATAATAAGGAGTCAGAAAAATAAGTTACAATTAATTCTATACTATTTTCTTTTTGAGAAATCTTTATAACTCTAGGAACTATAAGTTTCTCTTTGTCTTTTCTTCCTCGAATCTCTGTAATAGTATATTCAATATTTTTATTGTCAAAAAATCTTTTTACTTCATCTAAATGAAGACCTAATAGTCTGTTGTATTCTTTCAAAATTATACCGCCATTATATCTTTTTCTTTTGCAGCTAATAATACATCTATTTCTTTTGTATATTTATCAGTTAACTTTTGAACGTCCTCTTGACCTCTTTTTAATTCGTCCTCAGTTATTTCTCCGTCTTTTTGCATTTTTTTAAGTTTATCGTTAGCGTCTCTTCTTTCATTTCTTATTCTAACTTTAAACTCTTCAGAAGCTTTTTTAGCTTGTTTAGTTAACTCTATTCTTCTTTCTTCTGTTAATGCTGGTATGTTTAATCTTATAACATCTCCATCATTAGTTGGGTTAAGACCTAAGTCTGAGTTTCTTATTGCTTTTTCTATTTCTTTCATTGCACTTTTATCCCAAGGATTGATAAGAAGAGTTCTTGGTTCAGGAACAGATATAGAACCTACTTGGTTTATTGGTGTTGGTGTTCCGTAGTAATCAACTCTTATTTTATCTAACATTTGTGCATTTGCTCTACCTGCTCTTATTGTTGTAAATTCATATTTAAGAGCTTCTATTGTCTTGTCCATTTGCGCTTGTAATTTTTTTTGTAATTCTTTCATATTTGTTCCTCCTAATTATTTTTTAAATTATTCTACAGTTGTCCCTATATTTTCTCCATATACTGCTCTTAATATATTCTCCGTAGTAAGCTTAAATACCTTTATTGGAATTTTATTATCCATACATAAAGATGTCGCTGTTGAGTCCATAACTTTAAGCTCTCTTTGTATAACATCAAGATAAGTTAATTGGTCAAATTTTATAGCATCTGCATGTACTTTTGGATCTTTGTCATATACACCATCTACGTTTTTAGCTAGTAATATAACTTCTGATTCCATCTCTGCCGCTCTTAATGCTGCTGCTGTATCTGTTGAGAAGTATGGATTTCCAGTTCCTGCCCCAAATATTACAACTCTTTCCTTTTCTAAATGTCTCACAGCTTTTCTTCTGATATAAGGTTCCGCTATTTGTCTCATTTCTATAGCTGTTTGAACTCTAGTAGCTACGTCCATATTTTCTAGAGCATCTTGTAAAGCCATAGCATTCATAACTGTAGCTAGCATTCCTATGTAGTCTGCTGTTGTTCTATCCATTCCTTCAGAAGTTCTACCTCTCCAGAAGTTTCCTCCTCCAACAACTACTGCTACTTCTACACCTATTTCTCTTACTCTTTTGATAGCTACTGCAATTTCGTTAACAACTTCATTGTTTATTCCAATACCTCTATCTCCAGCTAAAGCTTCCCCACTTAGTTTTAATAATACTCTTTTGTATTTTGGTTTATCCATAGAAATCCTCCTAAACGTATATTTTCCTAATTAAAATTTAAAGTTTTGGTACTTACAAAAAAGAGAACACGTAAGTGTTCTCTTTTGGTCGTCGATTATTTAAGTTGCTTAGCAACTTCTTCTGCAAAGTTTTCTTCTTTCTTTTCGATACCTTCGCCAACTTCGAATCTTACAACTCTACCAACTTTTATGTCACTACCAACATTTTTAGCTACTTCAGCAACTAATTTTTTGATTGTGAAATCAGAATCTTTAACGAATGTTTGTTCTAATAAGCAAACTTCTTTTAATTCTTTTTCTAATCTACCTTTTATCATTTTTTCTACTATGTTAGCAGGTTTTCCTTCGTTTAATGCTTGTGCAGTTAAAACTTCTGTTTCATGAGCTAAGTATTCAGCATCAACATCGTCTCTTGAAACGTATTTAGGATTCATAGCAGCAACTTGCATAGCTATATCTTTTCCTAATGTTAATACTCTTTCATCTCTAGCGTCAGTTAATAATTCAACTAAAACACCTATTTTACCAGCACCGTGTATGTATCCTGATATTTGACCTTCTGAAGTTATAGTTTCGAATCTTCTGAAGTCTAATTTTTCTCCTATTGTAGCTATTCTATCGTTTAATACGTCTTTTAAAGCTTTACCTTCAGCATGGTTTTCTTCTAATAAAGCTTCTATAGTTGTAGCGTTAGTGTTTAATGCCATTTCAGCAGCATCAGCTACGAAAGTTTTGAAATCTTCGTTTTTAGCAACGAAGTCAGTTTCTGAGTTTACTTCTACTACTGTTGCTTTAGTGTTGTCGTCGCTTATTTTTATAGCAACTAAACCTTCAGCAGCTACTCTATCAGCTTTTTTAGCAGCTTTAGATAAACCTTTTTCTCTTAATATATCAACAGCTTTGTCCATATTTCCATCAGCTTCTACTAATGCTTTTTTACAGTCAAGCATTCCAGCTCCAGTGCTGTCTCTTAATTCTTTAACCATTTTAGCAGTTACGTTAGCCATAATTAAATTCCTCCTGTTATCTTAAAAATGGCAAGGAGAAACCTTACCATTAATCTTTTTTTAATTATTGAGAAATTGTATTTATAAAATACAATTTCTCGTATCAAAGTTAATTAATATTCTTATAAAAGATTATTCTTGTACTTCTTCTGCTTCTTCAACAACTTCTTCTTCTGCACCTTGTCTACCTTCGATTATTGCAGTAGCCATTGCACCAGTTATTAATTTTACAGCTCTTATAGCATCATCATTACCTGGTATAGCATAATCTAATTCATCTGGGTCGCAGTTAGTGTCAACTATACCAACAACTGGTATACCTAATCTAGCAGCTTCTTGTATAGCTATATTTTCTTTTCTTGGGTCAACTACGAATATAGCACCTGGTAATTCAGGCATTTCTTTTATACCGTTTAAGTTCTTTTCTAATTTTTCTTTTAAAGCTTTTAATTTTATAACTTCTTTTTTAGGAAGAACTTCGAATACACCTTCTTCTTCCATTCTTTCTAATTCTCTTAATTTTTTGATTCTAGTTTGGATAGTTTTGTAGTTAGTTAACATACCACCTAACCATCTTTCGTTTACGTAGAACATTCCACATCTTTCAGCTTCTTCTTTTATAGCTTCTTGAGCTTGTTTTTTAGTTCCTACGAATAAAACTGGTTTACCAGTTTCAGCTATTTCTTTCATGAAGTTGTAAGCTTCTTCAACTTTTTTAACTGTTTTTTGTAAATCTATTATATAGATTCCGTTTCTTTCAGTGAAGATGTATTTAGCCATTTTAGGATTCCATCTTCTTGTTTGATGTCCGAAGTGAACACCAGCTTCTAATAATTGTTTCATTGATATTACTGCCATTTTTACCTCCTGGTTTTATACCTCCGAAATGTTCAACTCCCTAATCGACCATCTCTGGCACCTTTTAAGGATCCCATTTTCGTGTGTAATAAATTTGTTTTTTATTTTTTACCTTTTGTAGTATATCATAAGAAAAAACAAATTTCAATAACTTTAATTTAATATATTTTTATTAATTTTATTTATTTTATAAATTTGATTAATACCTTCATTTTGCTACTATTACAAGACTTTTTTTGTATTATTTTATATTTAATTTTTAAAACCATGCTCTTTTAGAAATATTTTCATTTTATTTTTAAATGTAATTTGATCTAAATCATTTTCACTAATTACATCTAGTCTTCCTAGTTCTATTCCATCAGAATTATAGTACTTTATCACCCCTAATGAATCACCTTTTTTAACTGGATAATTTATTTCTTTTAAAGTTACTTCGCTCTTTATCTCTTCATTTGGTTTGCAAATTATATATAAGTCATTCTGTGCTTTTAGACACACTTCCATATCTGATATTCCATATATATATTTTTTACCTATTAATTCATCTTTGTGTATTATGTTTTTTGTACTGAAATTTTCTTTTCCGTATTTTAAAAGAGACATTGATGCTTGCGTTCTTTTATTTTTATGATTTGTACCGAGCACAACTCCAATAAGTCTATTATCACAGTCACTTTCGTTATTTCCTTTATAGGTTTTCATCGAGAAGCACAGACAATATCCTGCATTTCCTGTATAACCAGTCTTTACTCCATCTACATCTGGTATTAATTGCAGCAATACATTGGTATTATTTTTACAAAATCCCCTTTCTGGATAAGAGTATATTTCTTTATCTGTTATAGATGTAACTTCTTTTTCATAATTGTCAAACATATACTTAGCTAGTATAGATATATCTCTTGGTGTAGATATATTTTCCATTGGAGGTTTTGAAGGTTCTTTTAAACTATAAACAGGTAGACCATTTGGATTGATAAAAGTTGTATTTTTCATTCCAAGTTCTTTAGTCTTTTGATTCATAATTTTTACAAAGCCATCTACGCTTCCACCTATATGTTTTGCAATTGCTATAGCTGCATCATTTCCAGATACAATCATAAGTCCATTCATAAGCTCTATAAGGGGTACTTTTTCTCCAACTTTGAGTTTATAAGAAGACCCTTTTACTTTAGCTATCTCTTGATCTATTTCAACAATGTCATTTTCTCTTACTTTTCCTTCTTTTATAAACTCTATAGCTATTAAAAATGTCATCATCTTACTCAAACTAGCTAAAGGCATTTTTTTGTCTGGATTTTTTTCATAAAGTGTTCTATTTGTCAACTGATCTATTAATATAGAACCTTTTGAATATCTATCAATATTGTCATAAGCTAGACAAGTATTAAATGTAAAAATATTTAGGAGTATAGATATCAATAATATTTTTGAAACAAATTTTTTCAAGTCCTTCACCTTCCAAGTCAATAATAAATACTTTATTATTTTTCGCAAGGAGTGATTTTTTAAGCTAGTAATTATTTACTTACATTCATTATTTATCTAAACTTCTTATAATTTACTTATCTAAATATTCTCTTTATTATAAGCGCAGCCCATGTTCCTTGTATTGTAATTCCAATAAAAACTTCAAAGCATACTAATAGTTTGCCTATAATTCCATTTATAGTCATATCCCCAAAGCCCACAGTAGAAAAAGTTATAACTGAAAAATACCAAAATTCAATATACATCTTTAAAACTTCAAATATAGAATTTTCACTTTTAATATCAAATTTAATTATTTCTCCTGATGTAGTTGTAACGCCTATCAGCATATATAAAAATGCAAATATACTTATTATAGATATAGTATATAAAAAAAACTTACTTAGATGTTCACCATAACCCATCAATTCTCTTGCTATATAGTTTAATATTTTAGATATTAAATACTCTCCATAATTTCCAAAATCAGTTCTGTCGATGGTATTATATTTTCTTTCATAATAAGTATAGTATCCTATATTCTTATCATCGTGTATTTTTTCAGCTTGTATTTCAGCTATTGTATAATTCACTTTTCCTATATAGTTATAGTTTTGAGTATAATGACAATCCCTTAAAATAAACTTCGTTTCTTTTGAAAAACTTATTCCATCTAGTCTCGGTAAATTTGTATTTCCAATTAATTCAAAACTTTGGCAGTTTATATCTGTATTTTTAAATATCTTGTTGTTTATTATTTTTTCTTCAAAATAGTTATTATTCATAACTAAATTTGCGTTTACAGTAGAATCGAAAAATAATATTTCATCTAAAAATTTGCAATTTAAAAATTCTATTTTCCCATTGAAAATAAAATTAGAGAAATCTGCTTTTTTATAAAAAATACAATCCTCAAATTTTAAATAATTATACTTATAATTTAGAATTTCTTTTATATCAAAATCGTCTTCAAAGTAAAATCCAAAAAAATCAGTTATTTTTTCTTTTTTAATATAATGTTTGAATAGTATCTTTTCTCTCTTAGTTTTATTATTTTTATTAAAAATACATGTATATTCAGATTTCATATATTTATTGCATTCTTTATTATTTTTAGATTTCAGTTTACACTTCATATAACATCAAATTTGTCAATCATCCTTTCATCTGTAATTATTAAAAAAAGAATACATTTATAAGAAAATCATCTTATAAATATATTCTTTCCTATTTATCTCATTTTTATTCAATATTAGAAATTTGCAATACATAGATATTTCATAAAAAGTTCTTTATACTCTTCATAATACCTGCTTCTATCATTAAATATTATAGCCAAGTTGAAAACAATCTCTCTATCTCTTAAATCTTTTAAATTTTCTCCATCTGCTTTTATATTATAAATTATCCTATCAAAATTATCTTTTCCTTTTTCATATACAACTGCGTTATAGATTTTCCCTCCCTGACTTTTTATAAAATTGATAGCTTCATCAACATGTAAAAGTTTCCTAAAATCTTTATTTTCATTATCTAATATTTCAAATCCAGCTATATTCTTTTTAGAGTATAAATACGTCTTATTTATATAATACATAGCATTCCTCCTAATTCAAAATAATCTTAAAGACTATTTACTAAAGATAATTTCTTAAGTATTTTTGAATATCTATCATCAAATAAGTCTATATAATTATTATCTTCATCTAAAATATACATT
Organism: uncultured Clostridium sp.; assembly: GCA_945931665.1. Lineage (GTDB taxonomy): Bacteria > Bacillota > Clostridia > Peptostreptococcales > Peptostreptococcaceae > Intestinibacter. Next base: position 26,969 of record CAMEPL010000009.1, read on the forward strand.
ATTTTTTCCTTAGCATTAGAAGTTGTAAATACTGCATATTTTTTGTCTTTTAACTTTACATTAAAAATAGTAGAATTGAAAAATCTCATTTTCCCACGTCTTAAAAGATCATTAAATTCATTTGTAAGACAATTATTAATTATATTTCTTATAAAGAGTTTAGGATTTTTATCATATATGTCTATAAGCTGTTTAAATTTATAATTATCTTCAGAAAAAGTGTCTATATTTATTATCACCCTGTCTTTTGTAAAATGAAAATAACTGTTGTAATCAATAACTCCTAAACCAACATATGCATCTTCATTTATATTTTCCAAAAGATAAAGTATTTTACCGCTTTTTGTATGCAAATTTATTAAGTAATTTAAGAAAAAGTTTATATAATACTCATCTTCATATAAAACAATATTTTTTGGAGCGTAAATAACTTGATATGAAATAGAATTCAGCTCATGAGTACTATATGTAGAAAATTTATCTTCTTCTTTTATAGGCATTTTCATTTTTACTATTATACCTTTTTGTTTTAATTTTTCAATTTCCTCGTTTATCCTCTTTATCATAATTTCTCTGCTTACCATTTTAAATCCCTACTTCTAAATTATCTTGTAATTTTAATAATTTATTTATTAATTTTGATTTTTCCAAGTCACCAAGTTTATTATCTTTTATGTATATGTAACAATATGGTCTATTAGTTTTATTGTTCATATACTCGTATGCACTAAAGTAATATAATTCTTGGAATTTACCATCTATAATAGCTTCAACTACTTTTGATTTGAATAAACTTTTTATTTCTAAATTATCTAATGCAGTTTCAAAATATTTTGGAAAGTAATAATCTTGATATTTATTAGGAACATACATCTCATTTCCACTTTGTCTTAAAACAACGACACATGAAAGAGCTTCCATTTTTAAATTTGCAAATTCATTTTTTATATTTGCTACACATCTATCTATATCGTCTATTTTAAAAGGGTATCTTAAAATTATATTCGCACCATCTATAGTTAATTTTGCCTCTCCTAATTCCAAAATCAATCCTTCAATATCTACTAAATACTGTATATACTTAATAGGACTTATATTTTCTAGAAAATCCTTTAATCTAGATAAATATGTAGTTTTAAAATTATATAAATTATCTACATGGCCATCCAATCTATAATCATCTATTAAAGAAGATGTCACTTTTATCGTATTATCTTTATAATAATGTAGTTTTGGTGCTCCTAATTTTTCTATTTTCTTAAGCGTATGAAAAAAATCTTTTATGCCTTTGTAATATATACTGTCTAAATTATCAAATATTATATTTTCTTCCGTTGGAACTATATCCTCTATACTTACATTTGAAAGACATTTTTCAATTGGAAGACTTATATCTAACCCATATTCATCAAGTAAAAGATTTATTGTCTCATCAAACTCCAAAATCGTATTTTTGATATGTTCTTTTCTATCCATAACCCACCTTCTATTTATTCAAAAATATAGTCATTTTCTGTTATAAAATCGATTATATCATCATTGTCTAATTCTTCTATAAACAATCCTTTTACAAGTCTTTTATTAAGTGAAACCAAGTCTTTTAATGCAAGTACTGTAAACTCCGGTTTTAATTTTAAGAAGAAATTAATTGCATTTTCAAGTTGACATATAAGCTCTTCATCTACATCATCTATATCCTTAATTTCTCTTAAAGATGTTAGTCTTGATATTATACTACCTATTAATAGATATATTTTATCGTGCTCTGTCGGAATTTCTACATCTACTCCAGCTAATATATCATCTACACTTATAAGTTCATCTTTTAACTTGCAAAATTGTAAAAAGCTATTACATTCAATTTCACCAACATTGCCTTCAATTTTATATCTAAGTATATCATCATCAAGATCAAATACATTCGTATTTAATATATCACTTACTGCATGCCATGTTCTTGGGGAAGCGAATATCATAGAAGTACTGTCTGGTACAAAGTTATGTAATGCCCCAGGTTTAAAGTTTAAATAACTTATTACAAAAGGATTTACCCCTGTTTTATATGCAAAATTTTTCTTCCATATATCTAAATCATATCCTATTTCGTGAATTTCAAATCTATTTGCTAGAGGTGATGGCATTTGCACAAATACTCCGTTGTCATCTTCTCTATTTCCAAGAGCGACAATAAACCACCCTTCTGGGAGTATATATTCACCTAAACGTCTATCTTGAATCAATTGATAAGCTGCTGCTTGAACTCTTTTTGGTGCTGATGTAAGCTCTTCAACTAAAAGAATTCCCCTTTCTCCATCTCTTTCAACATTTGGCAGTATATCATTTGGAAGCCATTTTGTTCTTGTTTTATCTTCATTTGGAAATGGAATCCCTTTCAAATCAGTTTCTGTATATAATAGAAGTCTTAAATCTATAAGCCCCATATTTTTTCTCTCTGTTATTTGTTTTATTACTGCAGATTTGCCGATTCCCGAAGAACCAAGACCTAGAATTGCCCTTTTTATATTATTATCGATATTAAATTCAACTATTTTCTCAAATTGTTCTATATTTATAGTAGACATATTATAACCCCTTTATTTTTATAATTTTTAATTTATGCAAAATCTAAATCAATGTTTTTTACATTTTTATTATCTTAGATCCCTTATATCCTTCAATATTTCTAGTAGTAGCATCTTCAGTCAAACACCAAATTACATTTCTAATAAGTACATTTGGTCTTGGAAAATACCCATCTGTTAAAACTACTGCACATGTATATTTTAATTTTTTATCTTTTATATATGAAAATGCACTATCGACATTAGTTCCCTCTCCCCCAGCTGGTCTCGCCTTTTTTAAATTATCTTTATCTATATCAAATACATCTTGAACTATACTATCGAAAAATATAACTTTTCCAGTTGCATTAAAATCATTACATATATTATAAGCTTGTGTCATAAAGTTATTTAAATCAGAATCAGAAATAGATCCTGATGTATCTATTACAAACAATATATCTTCTAATCTATTTTCATCTTCATAAACACCAGGTAGAATAAGTTCTCTGTATATATGATTTTTATCTGGAGTGTCAAAAGATAGATCATCAGATTCAATATTTGTCAAATAGCGTCTTAAATATTTATGCCATGGTAGCCTAGTACCGATTAAATCTTCAATTCTTCTAAGTAAATTGCCAGGCATATCCCCCATAGATTTATTTCCTTGCATCTTATTAGTTATAATGCTCTCTTGAATTATTCTTCTCATATTTGATGAAGTCTTCTGCACATTTTTAGGTCTAATTAAATCTTCTTTTATATTTTGATAATTTATATTTTGTCCTAAACCACTTTTGCCTTCACCATTATTTTGACTATTATCTCCTATATCTTTACTAGTTTGTTGTTTCATATTTTTATAAAGCATTTCATAAAGCTGCTCAAAAGATAATTTTTCAAGTAGCGCTTTATCTTCTCTACTTTCCGCCATCAAAGCGTCTTTTGGAGGTGTAATTATTATTTGATTCCTCCTAAATGCTTCTTTTTCCATATCTATATAGTAATTCACCAAATAATCTGCAGCTATATTTGCAACCTTACTATCTTTATTTATCATTCTAGTAGGATGCATAAAAATGCAGTGATAAAGTTGATGAAGTAGATAAAAGTTTCTCTCACTTTCGCTTAACTTATCCATATATTCCTTGTTATAAAAAATTGTGTCTCCATCTGTAGATGCAATATCCGTTGTATCACTTTCTTTAAGTTCACCTAATTTCATCAATATAACACCATAAAATGGTCTTCTTCGTATTAAATTAATCTTTAATTTACTTATACTCTCTTCTATTGTCAAATCTACCACCCCTAATTACATCATTACTTAATTATACCCCTTTTCCATATTTTAACAATAACTTTATATAAAAAAATAGCTCACATAAATAAAATCTATTTATGCGAGCTATTTTATAATATCTACATATAGTCTTTTGTATCTGTAGGTAAATTCTTTTCTTTTAATTTATATTCTATATTTTCTTTAATTATAGAATATATAATCGCGAACAGTGGAACACCTATTATCATTCCTATAAATCCGAATAATTCTCCTGCTACTAATATAGAGAATAATATCCAAAATGCTGAAATACCAATAGAGTCACCTAATATTTTAGGACCTATTATATTTCCATCAATTTGTTGTATTATAAATATTAATACTAAGAATATAATTGATTTTGTAGGTGATTCAAATAGTATAAGTAAAAAACATGGTACCGCACCTATAAATGGACCAAAGAATGGAATTATATTTGTAATACCTACTATTACAGAAATTAATACAGCATAAGGCATTTTTGCTATTGAGAACAATACAAAACTAAGTACACCTATTATAGCTGAATCTATTATTTTTCCACTTACAAATTTACCAAAAGTATTATTACTTCTGTATGTTAATTCAAATATTCTATCGGCAGTTTTCCTACTAAACATTGCAGTTACCATTTTTTTAGATAATGCATAGAATTTTTCTTTATCTAATAATAGATAAACTGATATTATTAAACCTAATACTATATTCCAAATACTAGATACTAAGTTCATAATTATATTAGCTATAAGTGGAGCTATTTCACTTATAAATGCTATTAATTTTGCTGATATCTCTGATATTTTTTCATTTACAAATTTTGCAAGGTGATCATTTATTTCAAAATTATTGATTAATTCTTGTGTTAGGTCTCGTACATTTTCCATATATTGAGGAATTTGATTTATTATTCCGACTATACTTTCTGTAAGTTGTGGAAATACAAAATGTATACTAAGATAAATCATAACTCCAAATGTTAAATATGTAAGTAATATACTTATAATTCTCTTTCTACTTTGTTTTATTTTATTAAAAGACTTTATATTTACTAAAACCCTCTCTTCATAAAACCTAAGTATAAAGTTTAATAAATATGCCAGTACAAATCCAATAATAAATGGATACATTATTGAAATTAAATAACTTATTTTCGCACTAAATGATCCTATTTGTGACGCAAAAAAGTAGAATAAAATACTAATACATATAACAATTAAAGAATATACCGCAACTGTATTATACTTGCTATTCCAATTTACTTTCATTTTTCCTTCCTTTCCTACCAATCACTATAATTGCATAATTACCATGACAAGAATAATAATGCACATAATTATCGATATTATTTTTATCATAAAAGAATTATCTCTTTTAGTTTTTTCCTGATATGTTTCCTCTTGTAAGTCTATATTTTTATTTTCAACAATATCTGCTTTTACATACATTATTTCAGTTAATTCAATTAAAATTTCATTATAATTATTATACTTATCTTTTCTTTCAAGTAATTTTTTTATAATTTTGATTAGTGGTTTATTAAAAACAGTTATTTTTTCTGGATTTAAATTTATGCCTTTATCTATATTTTTTAACATTTCAAATTCTGTCTTTCCTATTTCAAATGGCATTTTTCTAAATAGACAATAGTACATTATAACTCCTATAGCAAAAAAATCACTTTCTCTATCTGTATAATTTACATTCAATTGATGAGGAGATAAAAATGAAATATTATTGTTCATTCTTATATTTACTCCACCATTTGCCTTAGTAATCCCAAAATCATATATTTTTACATTGTAATTTTCATCTACTAAAATATTATCTAGTCTAATTGCCCCATGATAAAAATCTTTCTCATCGTAAATTCTCATAGAACTTACTATTTGTTTCATTATATAAATAATATTATCTAAGTTTATAATATTGTTGTTTACTAAATCAAATAAGCTTGTTCCTTCAAAATACTCACTTATAATATAATATTTAGAATCATCAGTTACTACATCTAAAATATTTGCGACATTATCACAATCAATATTGGACATCATTATAGATTCATCTACTAGGTTTGCAATAAAGATGTCTTTAAGAAGTTTATTATCTTCTAAAACTTTTATATATACATCAGAATCTAATTGTAAATCTTTTGCTTTGTAAAGTTTATCTACTTTTAAATTTTCATCTTTTTCATTATAAATTTCGTATCTATTATCTATAACTAACACCTTATCTCCCTCTTTCAAAATAACTTCAACATATTATATCATAAAAGTATATTCCTAAATGGAATTTATTTAAAACTTAAGACTTTTTTAATGTTTTTTAATCTCTTATTTAAATATATATTTTAAAATAAATTAAATTTTCTATATTTATAAAAAAAGACAAACCCATATGAGCTTGCCTTTTTATCTATTCTTGATATACTGCTGTATAAATTTGTTTTGTCTCTGATTTTCCATTTTTAGTTATTGTTCTATAAGTTTTTGCCCCTGGTAAGCCATTGTAAGTAAAACTTGTAGTTTTTATACTTACGCCAACTCTATCTTTAGAACATCCATAAATTTGAGCTCCAGCAACTCCTCCACCTGCATATGCAGATACGAATACTGGGTGTTCAAAATTATTTGTAAATTTAAAATCGCTATCGCCATCGTTTACCATTGCATCTCTTCCTCTAGGAACATATGTTGATGTCTTACTATGGTTACGAACTTGTGTAATATCAAGCCCTGATAATAAAACTGCATTAAATAAAGTTGTAGAGCCTTGACATACGCCTCCACCTGGTGCATCTTGATAATCTCCAGCAACTATAACTGATGCATATTTAAATCCATTACTTATAATTCTAGGACCTGTCGCATCATTATAAGAGAAAGTTTCTCCTGGCATTACTACAGTTCCATTACATCTGTCTAATGCTAAAGCTATATTATAGTTTCTGCCATATTGAGATTGATTAAAAGTAGTTGAGTAAGAACCAAGTACAGTGTCTATACTTTGCAAATCTTCAGACTTTACTTTTGGTTGTGTAATATCAACTTTTAAAGCTATTGTTTCATAGTTTTTGTCTTTATATGCTTTTTGAATTAGCTTTTTATTAGCTTCATCATCACATTTAAGGCCAGTTTGTGATTCTTTAACTGTAATTCCAGATGAAACTGAAATTGTAGCATCTACATAAGGTTTATTTATTTGTTTTGATACTTGTCCTATTTGTTTATCTAGCTTTTCTTCATTATAAGATGCTTTTATATTGTAATCATGTCCCCCAAATTTTGTACGCATATAAGTCATGACATTTGATAAATATGACTTTTGTCTTGTTAAATTATAAGCCTCATCTACCACTTTTTTTGTATTATATGATAAATCAACATCTTTTGCATTTATAGTATATTCTTTATTATTATAAGATAACTTCAAATTCTTTATAGGATATTTAGCATTTACAGTATCTAGTGCTTCTTGCTTTGTAAGATTAGATACATCTACATCTTCTATATAAACATTCTCAGCTATTCTTCCATTATATAATTTTTTTGATGTTAAATGATTTATGCCCCATACAAAAGCAATCATTATCACAGCAATAATTAGAATAAGCGCACTTTTTTTACCTTTAAAACTACCTTTTCCTTTTACAGTTGTGTCTTCACTCATTTTTTCACCCCATTCTTACTATGTACTCTTTAGATTATATTTTAATTACTAAATTAAAACAATAAAATATTACAAATGTAACCATATTGTTACTAAAATATTAATTAAAATGCCAAAATACTATAAAAAATAAAAATAAAACCTATTTTTTTAACAATAGGTTTTCTTTTTCTTATATCTTTTAATTCTTCTTTTCTTTTCTTATTCCTTTAAATTTTCCAGAACTTCCTATAAATATAAATCCAAATTTATTATAAATTTCATTTAGTTGCATTAATGTAACTTCACCTTTTTGTAAGTTTAAAAAAGTTATCTCTTCCAATTTTCTTTCGTATCTTACAGTCATTTTAATCACTCCTAAAATTAAAATTTTATTACATAATATTAATTTATATCAAAAAATATTCCTATATTTTTACCAAACATACGTTCCATATATTTATTATATATCAAACATAAGTTCGACTTCAATATTTTTTTGGTTTTTATTGTTAAATTTATTAGTATAAACTTTTATATGATTTATAGACTTTTTTTAATTTAAATACTACAATTTATATATACTTGCCAGAAAAAATAATCTAATCTGAAATGAGTTAGGAGGAGTTAATATGAAAAGAGTTGCAGTCATCAGCGCAATACTAGAAGAACCTGATATATGCCAACAACAATTTAATCAAATTCTCTCTAAATATAAAAATATCATTAGAGGTAGAATGGGTATACCTTGTGAGGTTGAAAATATATCAGTTATCAGTATTGTAGTTGTAGGGGAATTAGATCTAATCAATAGTTTAACTGGTAAGCTTGGTAAAATCCCTTCTGTTCTTGTTAAAACAAGCATTTCCAAAAAAGAAGTTGAATAATTCAAGCTAAAAAAACCTTCAAATGAAGATTTTTTTATAATTTATCAAATTAAATATATATTGTAATTTCGCCATTTCCAAACATTTATTTTTCTAACAATTATCATAATTTTTTATATATTGCTAATATTTAACATTTTTATTGTGTTTTTGACTTAAAATATAGTATGATATAAAAAAGGGATATAGTATAGGGGGGGGGCAACAAGATGAGAAATTCTAATGCAAATAATACAATACTCTTTAGTGAAAAGAAAAAAGAGTTGGAAAACAGTAAAGATATTCATAATTTCCATGACAATAAAGCAATAAAAGAAAAAAATGCTGAAATTATTTCATTTTCATCTTATAAGCGATTAAAGTTCAAGAAAAATCATTTTAAAAAAGAAGGCCATGTGAACATGGATAAAAATAAACTAAAAAATAAAATCTTTTTGATAGTAATTATAGCTTTATTTTTATTAATATTTGTTACTACATTTATAAAACAAAATTCACATAGTGAAGTTCCTTCTAATACTTTTGTAGCTCAAAGTTCTGAAATAAATAAATCTGATAGTTCAGCTTATAAAGCAATTGTAAAAAGGGTTGTAGGAAAATATACTAATACTAGTTATAATATATCTGTTTCTGAACTACATCAAAATGGAAACTTAGTATATGCTCAAGGCTATTTTAATGTTCCGAATGAAGGCAAAGTAAATTATGATTTAATTTTAGAAAATAGTTCTCCAACATCTTTAAGAATCAATGGGAATGAATATATAAAATAAAATTTACTTATAATAAAAAAAGAGAAATGAAAAACTTCATTTCTCTTTTTTATTTCTAATAAGTTACTTTAATATTAAATTTATTTTTTAACATTGTCCTTTACTGCTTTTCCTACATTTTTACCTGTTTTAATAGTTTCTTTAGCAACAGAACCTACCCCACCAATTACATCTTTTCCAATAGTTCCTACTCCATTTATTAATTCCTTGCCTATAGAACCTACTCCATTTATTAATTCCTTACCTGCATCTGTTACAGGCTTTGTAATTTTCTTACTCATAATATACACTCAACTCCTATGATTATAAAATCTAAAGTATTTTTAATATATTATGATTGTTATTTAAGTTTAGTTACTAAATTTGCGACAAATTATAACATTTCAATAGCTTTGTCTAAATTTATTATATTTTTTTCATATAGGCCATATCCCATAAAAGATGATGTTGCTATTTTTACATCTATATTTTTAGACATTTCTTCATATTCTTTTGAAGATTTTATTTCTATTAATATATTTTTTAAATTTTGATTTTCATTACTTTGGTTTCCAAATATATAAACTATTTCAATCTTATCTGAAAAATCAATTTTTAATTCTTTATATGGATACAAAAGACCTAACATAGTTTTTACTTTATATATTTCGATTAAATCTTCTTTTAAAGTATTTAAATTATGTTCATTTTTCAAGAAATTAGCCATATTCTTTAGATCACTTATAATTTCTTTAGATGTTTTTAAATTTTTATCTCCGTAATACATTTTAAATAAAGCTAAATCTAAGTTATTGGTATTATCATTGTCAACTGCCCATTTAACACCAATCATATCAAATAAATAATTATTTGAACTTCCTCTATATTCTATGTCACCTATAAAATAATCACTTTCTTTACCTATGAGACCATAATTATTTTCTTTAGCGACAATATGTTTATACTCTCTTTCGCCTCCATCTGGCATCTCTATTTTCATCCATAAATCCATTTGTTGTTTTATTTTAGGTATATACTCTATTAATTTATTTGCCTTAGATAAGTTGTTAATTCCAGATATACATTCAACTACTACACTTTGACTGTTTTCTGTTTTTATGTAATTCTTATCAAAATAACCATTATATATATTTTCTCCTACTTCTTTTACTTTTAACAGGCTGCCTCCTCTATAATAGATATTTATACAGTCCTTTCTAATCTCCATCGCTAAAGTTGTATCTGATTTTACGTATTTTAAGATATTTCTTAAAATTCCATCTTCTAAATCATTAATAAAATTATTTGATATTATCCTTTCCATAAAATCACCCCTTCATATAATGCATTGGAAAAAGTATTACAATAGTGTAATTAAGATATAAGTTAGCTATTGTATAAAATAATTACTACAAAGACAAAAATATATTTATAGCTCATATTCTAAGCTATAAATATATTTTATCACAATTTACTAATTTTATTTCACTACAACCAAAAAATCTTCATTCTAAAGATTTTTCAAAGAAGTATATTTTTTAAGTCGAAATTTAAAAACAAATTTAATTTAATATGAATAAAAAAAGTACACCGAAAGGTGCACTTTTTATTTATATTAACGATTGAATTATCCTAATATTTGTATTGTTATGTTTCTAGATCCCCAACTATAACATTGAGATAAAGTTGGCATATATATATCTATTATGTTTCCTTTTATTCCTCCACCACAATCTTCTGCTACGAATACTTTGTCTAACTCTTTTATATATACTTTTGATCTATATGGTATTACTTTTGGGTCAACTGCTATAACGCCATATCTAACTGGTGTTCCTAATGCTGTCATAGTACCACCTGTATAAGCTACTGCTCTAACGTTTAATGTTCTCTTAACAGTATATCCATTTACTGTACTTGAACTTCCTGTTGAAGTTGAACTTGATGTTGCCCCAGTTGATACATATGATTTACTAACCCATCCGTATCCACCATTGTAGCTTATTTTATACCATCCATTGCTTTCTGCATATATAGAAACTTTTTTACCTTGAGTTACTGTTCCTATTTTGCTATATGATGTTGAAGCTCCACTTCTAACGTTTAATGAACTAGTTGTTACTGTTCCTGTTTTTATAACAGTTTGTGTAGTTCCTGTTGAAGTTGATCCTGATGTTGCTCCTCCTGTTGAAGCAGAAGTAGTTGATACATATTTTCCACTAACCCATCCATGGCCTCCATTGAAGCTTATTTTATGCCATCCATTTTGAGTATCTTTTATTTCAACTGTTCTTCCTTTGCTTACTGTTCCTAAAACTTTATGTGATGTTGAAGCTCCACTTCTAACATTTAATGAATTAGCTGTTATTGTTCCTTTTTTAGTACTTTGTGCAGTTGAAGTTGATGACCCTGTTGAAGTAGTAGATGAGATATATTTTCCACTAACCCATCCATTATTTCCATTGAAGTTTATTTGGTGCCATCCATTTTGAGTATCTTTTATTTCAACTGTTTTTCCTTTGCTTACTGTTCCTAAAATTTTATGTGATGTTGAAGCTCCACTTCTAACGTTTAATGAATTAGCTGTTACAGTTCCGCAACTTGCTGCACTAACAGGAGTTGTTACTCCTAACGCAGTCATTACTGCTCCTATAATCGCTGTAGTTTTAACAAATTTCTTTAACATAAATTATTTTCCCCCTAAATTCTTTTTTATTAAGAAAATCTTTATTATAAATACTTTTTATTATAAATAATTTTGATTTCCTTAAAACTTGTTTAAGTAATTTCTATATTTTAAAATTTCTGTTGTTTTCTTCCTGATGATATATATATCATATTACATTTTCGTAACTTTTAAAACCCTTTTTTTTAAAAAAGTTACATTGTTGTTACTTTTTCAATTTATGTATTTATATTTATTTTTTGGTAAAACTCAGTGATTTCAACGCTTTTAATATTTTTAGAATTTGTAATTTTTTTGTAATTTTTTTTGTAAAATTTTTTTTACTTTTTGATTGTTTTTACTTTCTAATGCTAAATTTATATTAAAATCCAGAAATTTTATAACTAAATTCCCTCTATAAGAACTGTCATTATTCCACCACAAACCATTCCTTCTTCTTCTGCAACTTCACCAGTCATATCTATAGTCTCTATTTTAAAATTTTTACTCCCTGCTATAAGTGCTGCATCTTTTATAATTTTAGCTTCGGCACATCCACCACCGATTGTCCCGATTATATTTCCAGTATCATACACTATCATCTTACTCCCTGATTTTCTAGGTGTAGATCCCTTTGTAGATATTACAGTCACAAGGCTTATTTTTTCGCTATCAGATTTTGCTAAAGCTTCTAGTACGTCTTTATTTAATTCGCAAGAGTTGTTCACTTTAATTTTTTCATTTTTTAAAGCTAATTTTCCTATTCTCTTAACGCTTATCAATTCTGCAAGTATTGATATTGCTATTTCTTCAGGTGTTACAGCACCTATATTAAGTCCAATTGGAGAATATATACTCTCTATTTTTTCTTTTGAATATCCGTCTTCTATGAGTTCTTCTTTCATAATTTTGACTCTTCTTTTTGAGCCAATCATTCCGATATAATTTAATCCATCTAAAGGTAATATTTTTTCTAAGCAGAACTTATCGTGTTTATGTCCTCGTGTCACTATTACAACATAGTCCTCTTTATGTATATCTAAAATTTGAAATGCATTTTCAAATGTATTACATATTACAGCAATATCTTCTCCAAATTTTTCTCTATTAGCAAAATACGGTCTATCATCTACTACGGTTACATTAAATCCTACTTTTGATGCAAAATGACATAAATGATATCCAACATGACCTGCTCCAAATACAATAAGTCTGTGTTCTCTTTTAAATACTTCTGCCAATACATTTTCATTTTCGTCAATTTTTATGTTTGCAATTAGATTTTTTTCTATTGCTTTGTTTACATATTCTAGATTTTCTCCATCTAATTCATCTAATTTATATAGATTTTTTTCTACTTTTTTCGTTTCCAAATTATATTTTGTTATAAGCGCTACTTCTTCACCCTTATCTAAATCTTCCAATAATGTTTTATATACTTGTCCGCTCATTTTCTCACCTTTTAAAATATTTTTATATTTTTTGTAGAACACATATTTAGTAATGCTTCTAAAGTTCCTCCTGCTATACATCTTGCTTTATCCGATATTTTGTAACAGTTTTGAAGTTCTTCTTTTCTTGGGTCTATATCTGCAATTTTAAGGCCTTTTTTAACATATGTTTTATCATAAATTATCCCTCTTAAAATTCCACTTAAAGACGCATATACATTTTCATTTCCAACAGTCGCTATAATTTGATTTTGTTCTACATAATCTCCAATCTCGCTTATGTTATTTATAATACCTTCACATGGTGAATGTATTACTCTCTCTTTTGAATATCCTTTTATTTCACCTGGTATTCCTGTATTTTTTGCTGCAAATCCTTCATATATAATTCGTCCTAAATTATGTCCTCTTTTTGTTTCGATTACTGCATGTACATCTTTTCCAGCTTCAAATCCAGGACCTAGTGCAATTGTAATAGGTGCCATATCTATACTTGTACCTATATTTTTTTTTGCTATTATAGCATCTATCACAGCAACCGGTTTTATATCTTTTATAATTTCACATTTTTCATCTATTATTAAAGGAATATCTCCATCCTCTAAAATCTGATATATTTCTTCTATATTATATGCTAATCTACATTTTACGTCCTCAACAACCATCTCATTTTCAAATACTGCATTACAAAACGATACAGTTCTCCTTATTGCTGTTGGATGTTCGCATTCTAATACTACTACCTTTATATTGCATCTATGTAATTTATGAATAACTCCTGTCGCTAAATCTCCGCCACCACGAACTACTACTATATTATCCATAATTATTTCCTCTCCTATATTGCTATATATATTTATTTTTCACCAATTTATATTTTATAACTTGTAAAAATGACATCTATATCTAATTTAAAGCATAATTCAGCTATTTTCTTACATTTATCTAGATATTCTTTTTTATCTACTTTATTTATTATTACTTTATACTTACAATTTACATCTTTTTTAAGCCCATTTTGGCTTTTTATTATCTTAACTAAATCAAATATATCTATTTTTTCTTTTAAATCCTTTTGAAGTAATTTAGATACTAATTCAGGTCTGTGACAAATCTCTTGAATTTCCTTATCTAAACTATCAAATCCAATAAGTCCTATTACTAAATCTGTTTCTTCTATTATTACGGGCTCATTATCTTTAGGTACTTTAAGAGGTAATTGTTTTGAACCATCACCTTCTATTAATAAAAAATCTGTAATTGAAATTAAACTTTTGAGAAATTTAATATCTAAGCTCTTTACTTTATGTTCGCTCTCTTTTTTTCCTATTTTTATTAAATTATTTTTTTGCAAAATTTTTTTGAGGTTTTTTATTTTAAAACCATCTTCCATCACCAAAAAATCTTTATCTAATTTCATATGTGTAGTTGTTGTTATAATTACATTTTTGTTTAACTTCGACAATTCATTTCCAAGTTCAAAAATTGTACTAGTTTTTCCACCTGCCCCAACTACGGTTATCACTTTATCTTTTTTCAAATCTATATCTAATGCTTCTATTAAATCGCTTTCTTCTACTATATTTTCATTTTTATAAGAGTAAATTTTCATAAAAATCACCTTTTATTTATCTTCTAACTGACTTTTAAAATCTATATCAATAAGTTCCTTCTTATCTAAAACTTCAAATACAAATAAATCATCTCTATTTTCTAAAAGTATCTTTTTGCCACCTTTATCTCCATCTAGTTTTAATAATTCTTTTTTGTATTTATTTGTGAAAATAGTTGGATTTAATAAAATACCGTCATTGCTTACAGCCCCTAGATTTTTTTCACTTTCAATAAATTCATTTATAAACTTATCTATTGTATCCTTTTTAATATAAGGTTGATCACATACTATAAACATATACGCATTATTAAGAGAATTTGAAACTCCCAGCTTTACAGACTGGGAAATTCCAAATTCACTATTGTTATTTTTAACTACTTTTATATCTTTATTTTTTAAATCATTTATTATTTTGTCATATTTTGTGACAAATATTATTTCATCTACATTTTGATTGCTTTTTTTTAAGTCTATAAGTTTATCTACCGTATATAAGTACATAGGTTTTTTATCTATTTTATGTAGCAATTTATTTCCGTTAAATCGTTTACTATTTCCAGATGCCAAAACTATTATACTTAGCTTCAAAATTATTTACCTAAGATACCCATTGCTATTTTTTCACTAGTCATAGGAAGCTCGTTAATCCAAACTCCACTAGCATTGTATATAGCATGGCATAATGCTGGAGATGGCGTATTTATAACTAATTCACCTATTGATTTTGCACCAAATGGTCCACTTGGTTCATAACTTGATTCAAATTCTACTCTTATATTACCCATATCAAGTCTTGTAGGTATTTTGTATTGCATAAATGAATCGTTTAATATTCTACCTCTTTGGTCGTATTGAACATCTTCATATAAAGCCATACCAATACCTTGTACTAAACCGCCTTCTGTCTGTACAGTTGCAAGTGCTGGGTTTATTACTGTTCCACAGTCTACACATGTCGCATAATCTATTATTTCAACGTGTCCTGTCTCTTTATCTAATTCTATTTCAACAGCACCTGCCATATATGGTGGTGGTGAAACTGGAGTTTTTTCTTTAGCTGTAGCAGTTAATGTATGGTTGCTGTAACACATTGCATTATTTGCTATATCTTTTAAACTTATACTTTTTTCTTCTTTTATAGAATATACTTTTTCTCCATCAAAATCAGCATCTTCTACATTTATCTCAAGCATATCAGCACCTGCTGCTATTATTTTCTCTCTAAGCATTTGACAAGTCTTTATAGTTGCATTTCCTGTTAAGTATGTTGTACTCGATGCATAAGAACCTGAGTCATATGGAGAAATATCTGTATCAACTCCATAAACTACTATATTATCTACATGCGTATCTAAACAATCAGCTGCCATTTGGGCAAGTATTGTATCACACCCTGTACCCATATCAGTTGCACCTATCATCATTGAATAGAATCCGTCGTCATTTACTTTTATAGTTACACTTGCAACGTCGACATTACTTATCGCTGAACCTTGCATTGCAACAGCAAGACCAACAGATCTTACTTTTCCATTTCCTAAATCTTTACACGGATATTTTTCATCCCAATTTATCATTTCTTTTACTTTGTCTAAACATTTTTCAAGTGTACATGAATTTGCTGTTTCTCCATGATAAGCCGGCATGTAGTCCCCTTCTTGTATAAGGTTCTTTTTCTTAAATTCAATAGGGTCCATATTCATTTTTAAAGCTAATTTATTCATTGTTGTTTCTAATGCATAAACACCTTGTGTTGCTCCATACCCCCTATAAGCACCTGCTGGTATTGTATTTGAATAAACACCGTCAAATGCAAATTTAAATGCATTTACATGACTTGTATATAGAGGTAGTGATTTTTGACCTGTTAAACCTATTGTAGTCGGTGTATGGTCTCCAAATGCACCTGCATTTGATAATGTGTAAAGTGAGGCCGCTTTTAGCTTTCCATTTTCGTCAGCACCTAATTTTACAGTTATTTGCATTTGATGTCTTGGACTTGATGCTATTTGACTTTCTTTACGGCTATATACTATTTTTGCTGGTTTACCAGTTTTCCAAGTAACTAATGCTGGGAATATCTCATTTACTACACTTTGTTTTGCACCAAATCCCCCACCTATTCTCGGTTTGATTACTCTTATATTTGATTTTGATGTATTAAGCGCAGTTGCAAGTATTCTTCTAACATGGAATGGAACTTGTGTAGCAGCAACACATACAAGTCTTCCGTACGCATCTTTATAAGTGTATGCTCTAAAAGTCTCCATCATTGTTTGTTGATTTGCTTTTGTTAAATAAGTTTCTTCTATTACATATTTACATTTTTCAAATTCAGCATCTACATCGCCTTCTTCCATTACATCATGGCAGATTAAGTTTCTTTTTACATCTGGTGAAATTGGCACTTTTATTTCCCAATCATCTTCTGGATGAACTACTACTTTATTATCTAGAGCTTCTCTAAAATCAAGTACTGGTTCTAATACTTCATACTCTACTTTTATCATTTTTAAAGCTCTATCAACACATTTTTCGTTTTCACCTGCAACTATTGCTACAGCATCCCCGACATATCTAACTCTCTCATCTAGTATTTTTCTATCATATGGACTAAGTTCTGGATAAGTTTGACCTGCAGTTGTAAATCTAGTGTCTGGTGCATCTTCCCAAGTTAATATACATTCAATCCCAGGAACTTTAAGTGCAACATCTTTTTTTACATTTTTAACTAGTGCATGGGCATGAGGCGAACGAAGTACCTTTACTATAAGTGCATCTTTTGGTGCTATATCATCAGTATATACAGCTTGTCCTGTAACTAAAGCCATAGCATCTTTTTTCATAACTCGATTATTTACAAACTTCATGATTTACTGCCTCCTTATTTCTATCTAAATATTTTTTTATAGCTCTTAATTGACCTTGATATCCTGTACATCTACATAGATTTCCAGCTAAATATTCTTTTATTTCTCTTTCAGTTGGATTTTCTAATTCATCTTCCATAGCAAGGACGTTCATTATAAATCCTGGTGAACAATATCCACATTGTTCAGCACCTTCTTTAGCTAAAAATGTTCCAAAATCTATTGCTCTATCTTGAACACCTTCTAGTGTAATCACGTGTTTATTATTTACTTGAGCTGCAAGAGTTGAACATGAAAGAACTGGCTTTTTGTCTACCCATACTGTACATAGACCACAGTTTGCAGTTTCACATCCTCTTTTTACTGAATAACAACCTTTGCTTCTAACATATTCAAGTAATAATATGTCTGGCTCTATTTCGTCTTTTATCATTTTTCCATTTAACCAAAACTTAATTTCCATATCTACATACCTCCAACTTCATTTATACATCTCTTAACTAAAACTTTACATAGATGGCTTCTAAATTCTTTACTTGCTCTCATATTGCTTCCAAACGTTAATTTACTTTCAACGTAATCTGCAAATTTTTCTATTTCCTCTGCAGTAGGTTCTAAACTCAAAATATTTTCATCATCTAATACTAAAGCTGCTTTTTGTGGTCTAGCCCCGATTGCCACTTCAAATTTATCTTTTGTTTTTGATACTGCACAAGTAAGTACAGGGAAATCCGTTGATATATTTCTATGAGACATATAGCTTATTTTCCTATTATCTTTTTTTATTATAATTTTTTCTAATATATCATTATCATAAGGCATGTTTACAAATTCTTTCATAGGTATTACTCCGCCTTTATAAAGTTTTACATAGCTATCTAAAGCTAAGAAACATGTAAGAGGATCTGAAAATCCAAATCTTGAAAAAATACTACCACCAACAGTTGCACAGTTTCTAAATTGAACCCCAACTATACTCTTTACAGAATTTTTTATAGCATCATTAAAATACTCATTAAGTTCTTTATGAGTTTCTAAATCTCTAAGTGTGGCCATAGCTCCAATTTCAAAACACTCTTCATTTTCCTCAATCTTATCTAAACCTAAATTAGATAAATCAATAGCTGTTTGGATAGATTTTTTGCCCATCTTCATCCATAAAAGTCCGCCTAATATATTTGCTTTTCTGCTTTGATTTAATTTATAAGCTTCCTCCAAGCTATCTACAACAACATATTTTTTAATAGTAAACATCTAATCCTCCTATTTTATAAACGTATTTACACAAAAAGAGACAAACATCACAGTCTGTCTCCTTTGTAGAAAAGAAGGCTCATTTGAGCTCCAAAGGTCTTCTTCCCTTTATATTTAAATACTTAATTTTAATTCATATCTAAACTCAATTTATTCTATCATAACTATATATTTACTTCTAGATTATTTTTAAGATTTTAAGAAATTTTTCTATGCTTCTATTTTTTGCTTTTCATATTCTTCTTTGTTTTTAGGCAATACTAAATTTAAAACAGTAGCGACTACAAACGTCATTATTATACCGTTTTGTGCAAATATATTTGATACCCAAGCTGGACATTGAGCTAGTACTTCTGGTACATTTCCAACTCCAACACCTATACCTATAGCTAAAGCTACTATAAGACTATTTCTCGCATCTAAAGTTTCTCTAGATAATGATTGTATACCACTTACAAGTATCATAGAAAACATTATAACTGCTGCTCCACCTAATACCGATTGTGGCATAACTGAGAATACTGCACTTAATTTAGGACAGAATCCACATAAAATTAAGAATAACGCACCAGTCATTATTACGAATCTATTTACGATTTTAGTAACTGTTACAAGACCTACATTTTGGCTAAAAGATGTATTTGGTAATATTCCGAATATAGCAGCAACAAAACTACCTACGCCATCTGCCATAACACCACCAGACAACTCTCTATCAGTAGCTTCTCTTCCAAGTCCTCCATTTGTTATACCTGATATATCACCAACAGTTTCTACTGTTGTAGCTACAAACATAATTCCCATAGCTATTATAGCTTCAAGATTAAACTCAAATGGAACAACCATTGGATGTGGTAAAGAGAACCAAGCACTTTCTCTTACTTGTGTAAAATCCACCATATTTAAGCATATAGCTAATATGTATCCAACTATTATACCTATTAATATAGATGAATCATTTAAAAATCCTTTAAATTGTTTTAGTATTAATATTATAACCATAACTGTTGTCCCTACTAATAAATGGTTTAAAGAACCGAAGTCTTCTGCTCCAGAACCTCCACCAAAATACTTAATTCCAACTGGCAATAAAGATAATCCTATAGATATTATAACTAGACTTGTTACAATTGGTGGGAATAACTTTTTAAGCGGCTTTATAAAGAATCCTAAAAACAATTCTATTAATCCTCCAACTAAAGTCGCACCTATTATTGAACCATATCCATATTGTGCACCTATTGCTTGTGCTGTACCGATAAATCCTGAACTTGTACCCATTACTATAGGAAGTTTTGCTCCAACTGCTCCTATAGGATATAGCTGAATTAATGTGATTAACCCTGCTACAAACATTGAATTTTGAATAAGCATTGATCTTAACCCTGAATCTATATTTAATAATCCACATACTATTATAAGTGGTGAAATATTTCCTAGAAACATAGCAAGAACATGTTGTATTCCTAGAGGCACCGCTCTTTTAAGCTCTACCCTTCCATCTAACTCGTAAATTGAACCTTTTTTCCCCATAATACGCTCCTTCTTAAATAATTACTAATCACTCCAAAATAATTACTAATAAAATATACCATATATACAAACAAATTTCTATATTTTTTTTATATTTTTCGTATTTTTTTGTCTAACAATGCTTTTTAATAAGAAAACAAATCATATTAATTCGTGTTTTCGAATAATTTCGCCATCCATCAAATTCATTCAAATTAATTTTTCACTTAATAGTTCGGATATTAATTAAATTTAAGGTATAAAAATATTGATAAAATTATCAAAAAGTATTATGATGAATTTTATATACAATATATATAGAATAAAAAATGAAGGGGGTAGTTTATGAGTAAAAAAAGAACACTTCAAAATAACTTAAGTTATGCTCTTAGGTATATGTTTGATAATTATGGTATGAATATCTTTCTAGATTCTCAAAAATTTTTAATAACTCTAGATAATTTAATACCTACATTAGAAGAAGAACTTAAATTAGTTAAGTTTGCAATTGAAAAAAATGCACTCTCTACAATATTAAATTCTCATAATCAAAGAGATGTAGATAGAAATTTTGCTTATTTAAGAGCAAAAACTATTCTTACCAAAAATGGAGTATCAGAAAAAGGTGCAATATACATATTAGATTGCTTTTTATATGCACTTGACTGGGTGGATGATTTTCCTGATTATGAAGATTTATCTGATGAAGACTTTAAAATTTCTGAAGTTGTTAGTGAAGATGCTAAAAACAAGGCTTTCGACGAAAAGCTTAGTTCACAGGCACACAACAAAAATATTAAAAATAAGCCTGTTATATCATTAAACAAGCAAGTTCCTAATGAAACTGATGAAAATAAAACTTCACAACTCGAACCTGTTCATTTTGAAGGAAAAAGTTTATCTTCTACTAAAAAAGAGCCTTTAGAAGAAAATACTATCGATAAAGAAGATACTCAAAAAATGGATGTTAAACGTGATAAATCAGAACCGGAAGTTAGTTCAAAATATTACTTGAATCATAATTTTGATGATGAAGATAAATATGACGACTATGATGATTATGATGATGATTACGAATCTGGTCCTAATTTCAAAAAAATAGCTTTGATTCTGATACCTATAGTTATTTTAGGTTGTATAGCATTCTTTATATTCAGAAGTTTGACAACAGAAGCCCAACCGGTTGTATCTGGTGTCTCTATAACTACAGAGTATCAAATAGAAAATGGTGTTTATGTATTACCTGTCAATAAAGAAACTGATTTAAATGTTATAATACAAAGTAGCAATTCAAAAAAATTAGATTTATCTAAGTTAAGTTTCAAAATTGAAGACGAGTCAATTTGTAACCTTAAAAATGACGGTAAAAAATGTACTATAACAGGCTTAAAAGAAGGAAATACTAAATTAGTAGTAATTTATAATAATGAAATTATAGATTCTATTGATTTATCTTTTAAAGAGTTTGTTAAAGACAAAGATACAGAGGACTCTGATAATAAGAAAGAAGATTCTAAATCAGAAAGTAATACAAAAAAAGAAAATAGCACTACACAAAATAATAGTAGTAACTCTAATACTAACAGTAATAACTCTAGTAATGGTAATAGTGGTTCTACTTCTAGTGGTGGCTCTAGTTCTGGCAGTGGTTCTGGTACTGGCGGTAGTTCTGGTACTGGTGGTGGTTCTGGTACTGGTGGCGGCTCTGGTTCTGGTAGTGGTTCCGGTACTGGTGGCGGCTCTGGTTCTGGTAGTGGTTCCAGTTCTGGTGGCGGCTCTGGGT